>JBBJJH010000016.1 GCA_037623315.1 Halanaerobiaceae bacterium ANBcell28 | reverse complement strand
TAGACGTTTTTATAATGTTGATCGAATGCCAATCAGAGGATTGGTGCGATCAAAATTATGGTTTGGATTCAAGGTGGCAGCCAGTAATGTTAAGAAGCTGTTCAAAAGACACAAGACAGCTCTTGCCTAATGAATTTCAGTAGTATAATTGCTTTTAATTCATACTGTAGTGTTTTTTAAGTGAAAAAATACTGGTGTTTTTGTTTTACAATCATTTAAATAAACAAATAATACAAAAAAACTTGAAACGGTTCAAATAAATTTTATTTTTGTTATTATTAATTTTTTTAATCTTATTGAAACGGTTCAAGCAAATAGCTATAAAATTAAAATAGTTAAGCATAAAGGGTATTTATCTGAGAGGGGGCAACAATTTTTTGATAATTGGACAAAGCAAATTTATAAATAAGTTATTATGGATTTAATAGTTAACTCTTTATAAAAAGTGTAAAAAGTGAATATGCAAATGGATGTTTTTCAGAAAGGATGAGTGAGGATAGTTATGAAGACCAACATGAATGCTAAGGTATTTATTTTTTTACTTATATTAACTCTAATTTTTTCATTAAATACCCTTGCTTTAGCTGGGCTTAATAATGAACAGGTAAATGATTCAGCTGATGTCTTGGATATAGATGAAGAAATTATAGAAATTGCAGATGTTATAACAGGCTTTGAACAGGAACTAAATTACGCAGAATATATAATAAAATATCAAGAGCAGAACAGACCAGATCTAACAATAGAGGTTCCTGTGAGAGAATATAGTAAAACTAATATGGATCTTGAAATAGTAGAGGATTTTGCTGAATATCAAGGAGAAATTTTAAAAACAGGTGAGTTATCACCTGATGGAGACATGGGATATGTTGAATGGGAATTTCAGGTTCCTGAATCTGGTTTATATAATATTGTTGTCGAATATTATCCTTTACCAGCTAGGTCTGGTGATATTCAAAGAGATTTATGGATAAATGGTCAAAGACCATTTGCTGGAGCCCAATTTATTGAATTTACCAGAATATGGGGAGATGCTACAGAGGTTTTAGTTGATTCCCAGGGTAATCACATTAGACCAAGACAGGAAGAAAAACCAATGTGGCGTGAAATAGCATTAAGAGATTCTTTGGGCTATTACCCAGAACCATATTTATTTTACTTTGAAGAAGGTATGAATACTTTAAGATTAAGTTCAAGAACTGAACCAATGGCTATTGCTTCTATAAATCTAACTCAAAAAAAAGAAGCTCCATTTTATAAAGAAGTGAAAGAATCATACCAAGAGAAAGGATATCAAGAAACTGAAGATATTTTTATAAAAATACAGGGACAGGATGCTGTATATCGTTCTGATAATAGTTTGTTTGCCACTCATGATTCTGGTGATCCGACCGTAGAGCCTTATCATCCATCATTGATAAGACTAAATTCAATTGGAGGACATCGCTGGGATTCTCCCGGACAATGGATAAGTTGGGAATTTGAAGTTCCAGAAGACGGCTTATATCAGATAGCTATAAAAGCAAAGCAGGATCAAAAAAGAGGTATCTTTAGTTATCGAAAATTATTAATAAATGGAGAAGCTCCTTTTAAGGAAGTAGAAAATATTCCATTTAACTTTTCTCAATCTTATCAAATGAATTTATTAGCAGATGACAATGACGAAGTATATTTGTTTTATTTACCAGCAGGTAAAAATACATTGACTCTAGAAGTTGTTTTGGGAGAGATTGCTGATATTATTAGGCAGGTAGAAGAGAAATTATATGAGTTAAACACAATTTATAGGCAGATTATAATGGTAACTTCAACCAATCCTGACCCATTAAGAGATTATCAATTAGATAGAAGGATGCCTGGTCTTGTAGATAGCTTAAGCAAATATGCTAAAGAATTTGAGTTATTAGCAGATGAATTAGAAGGAAGTACAGATCAAATAGGAGAACAATCTCAATTTTTAAGAAATATGGTTCGCCTTTTAAACAGGATGGTTGAAAGACCTCATAGAATACCAGCTTTTTTAGAAGAGTTTAAAGATAATACAGGTGCCATGGGAACATGGATTGTAGATGTACAAAAACAGGCTTTGCAAATAGATTATATGCTTGTTACCTCACCAGAGGTAGAATTACCAAGAGCTAATCCTAGCAGCTTACAGACCTTAACACATGAAATACGTTCATTGCTTGCTACATTTACTACAGATTATAGAAATATTGGTGATATTAGTCAAGATGATCGGGAGTTTGATGAGGATAGAGAAGAGCTGACAGTCTGGATAGGTTTAGGCCGTGATCAGGCACAGGTCTTAAAGCAAATGATTGAAGATACCTTTACACCAGCAACTGGAATTCCTGTAAGTCTTGAATTGATTTCAGGAATGGGTGGTTTATTAATTCCTGCTACGTTAGCAAATACAGGACCAGATGTGGCATTGGGTACGGCAAATATGGAATTGGCTTTTCGTGATGCTTTAACAGACTTGAAACAGTTCCCTGATTTTGATGAGGTAGCAACAAGGTTTAAAAGAAGTGCTTTTGTTCCCTTTACCCTTAGAGATAGTGTTTTTGCTTTACCAGAGATGCAGAGTTTCCCTATGTTGTTTTATCGCAAAGATATTCTGGCAGAATTAGGAATAGATGTTCCGCAGACATGGGATGATGTAATAGATATCTTACCAGTATTACGGAGACACAATATGGAGTTTGGTTTGCCTCCAAGTATTGGAGCATATTTGATGTTCCTTTATCAACAGGAAGTATCTTTATATCACCCTGATATGGTAAAGACAAATCTGGAGTCGGAGGTATCGATTAGAACTTTTCAACAATTATCAAATCTCTTTACTTTATATAATTTACCATACCAATTTAATATACAAAATAGGTTTAAATTAGGAGAAATGCCTCTAGTTATTACCGGTTATGGCTTATATAATAATTTGCAGGTTTTTGCACCAGAACTTCGAGGAGAATGGGGTTTTACATTAGTACCAGGTACAGTTCTAGAAGATGGTACTATAAATAGAACGGTTCCTGTAACAGGTAGTGAAAATCCAGCAGCTGTTCAACCTCAAGGTGGAGGTCAATCATCTTCTGTTCAGGGTATGGCAGGAACAGCTACAACTGGAGCAGTAATTTTAAATAACTCTGATATGAAAGATGAAGCCTGGGAGTTTTTAAAATGGTGGACTGAAGCGGAAACCCAGGCTAGATATGGAATGGAGTTAGAAAGCCTAATGGGTGATGCTGCTAGATATGCTACCGCTAATGTGGAAGCTATGCAGATGTTACCCTGGCAACCAGAAGAACGACAAGTATTGTTAGAACAATGGGAATGGGTTGAAGGAATTCCTCCAGTGCCTGGTGGTTATTATGTGAATCGCCAATTTGATTGGCTGTTTAGAGCAGTTGTGTTAAGAAACGAACCTTTAAGAGATTCAATTCAGGATTATAATAGAAGGGCAAATGAGGAAATAAGCAGAAAAAGAAGAGAATTTGGTTTTGAAACAAGTCTTGATGATTTAACACCAGAGATTATTGCCTCTTATTGGTCTCAGTTTACACATATCAACAGATTAGAATTGGATAGATATCTAGATGAAGAAATAATGCTAGAAGGGGGAGAATAAATGCAAACAGAGACAGCATTAAACTCAAAGACTAAATTAAGCTGGAAAGAAAAAATTGATAGAATGAAATATGAAGCCAAGCAAAATAAGGAGGCATATCTCTTCTTTGCCCCCTTTGGCATTCTCTTTTTTGTATTTGTAATTTTTCCAGTATTAATATCAATAGTACTGAGCTTTACTTATTTTAATATGTTACAGTGGCCTAGCTGGGTAGGTTGGGAAAATTATATTCGCCTTTTCTTAGGAGATGATGTTTTTCTAATAGCTATTCAAAACACTCTTGTATTTTCATTTATTACAGGGCCAGTCAGTTATTTTCTTTGTTTAATATTTGCCTGGTTAATAAATGAATTAAAACCAAAACTAAGAGCTTTTTTAACACTTCTTTTTTACGCCCCTTCAATATCGGGTCAGGCTTTTTTAATCTGGACAATAATGTTTAGTGGTGATATGTATGGATATATAAATGGTTTCTTGCTAAGATTTGGTATTATAGACAGACCAATAATCTGGCTTCAAGAACCCCAATATATGATGACAATTGTGATTATTGTAGTACTCTGGATGAGTCTGGGAACCAGTTTCCTGGTATTTATAGCAGGGTTACAGGGTATTGATGAAAAACTATATGAAGCTGCAGCTATAGATGGTATTAGGAACCGCTGGCAGGAGTTGTGGTATATTACACTGCCCAGTATGAGAGGATATATGATGATTGGAGCTATTCTATCTATTACAGGTTCTTTTGCAGCGGCAGGTCAGATAACTGCTTTAGTAGGTTTCCCAAGTACAGATTATGCAGTTCATACTGTAATGCAACATTTAGAGGACTATGCTAATATCCGTTATGAGATGGGATATGCTTCAGCTATAGCAGTTGTTTTATTTGCAACTATGGTTTCATTACAAAAAATCATACAACGTCTACTGGGTAAGATTGGTAATTAGAGGGGAGGAAAAAATGAATTTTAAAACTTTAAAATCGAAAATTCAAATACGTAATAGAAGGATATCCAGATCAACTGGAGGAGACTTGTTTATTCTGATTTTATTGGGTCTTGGAGCAGCTTTTACAGCTTTGCCATTGTTGCTAGTTATAATGAATGCCTTTAAACCATTGGATGAATTGTTTTATTTTCCACCTCGTTTTTTTGTTCGCAACCCAACATTAGGGAATTTTCAGGATTTAGTAATATTAATGGGGCAATCATGGATTCCTATTTCCAGATATCTTTTAAATTCTTTAATTATAGTAACCGGCGGTTTACTTGGGAATCTATTCTTTGGTTCTATGGCGGCTTATTCATTATCGATTTTTAAGTTTCCAGGCAAGAAATTTTTAAATGAAATGATTATGCTTTCATTGATGTTTGCTGCACAGGTATCTGCCATAGCTAACTATGTAACTATATCTGCTTTGGGCTGGGTTGATACTTATTGGGCAATTATTGTTCCTGCCTGGGCTGCTACTTTAGGTGTATTTATTATGAAGAAGTTTATGGATTCTATGGTATCAGAAAGTTTAATAGAAGCTGCCAGGATTGATGGTGCCAGTGAATTCAGGATATATTGGAATATTGTTATGCCGATAGTTAAACCGGCATGGCTAACCTTAATGATATTGACTTTTCAACAATTATGGGGCCAAACAGGACAAAGATTTTTATATGCAGAAGAGTTGAAGACTTTACCATATGCATTACAACAGATTCAAGCTGGTGGTGTCGCAAGACGTGGTGTTGGTGCAGCAGTTATGCTCTTGATGATGATAATACCAATAATAGTCTTTGTTATTAATCAATCTAAGATTGTGCAGACAATGGGTACTTCGGGGCTCGATTAATGAAGACCTATCATTTGTCCTATAAAAAGTTCCTGAAAACAAGATAGAGGGAGGATGCTTAATGAAGAACAGAACTTTTACTGTTTTATTAATATTTTTTATATTCTTATTATTGACTAGTTCAGCTATTGCTGAAATACCATATAGAAATTATACTTATAATTTTTGGGGTAACCCTACACCCGCTCCTCAGGCGTACTTACCCCAGAAGGTAATAAACGGAAATGATCTTGGTGTTGGGAGTTTTAGGAATCCTGAAGATATATTCGTTAGAAATAATACGTTATATATACTTGATTCAGGAAATAATCGTTTAATATATTTTGATAGAGATTTTAAATTGATAAATGTTATTGATCAATTTAAAAATAATGGAGAAATGGATAGTTTGAATTCTCCCAGAGGATTGTATGTTGATGAATATGAGACAATTTATTTAGCTGATACAGAAAACAACAGAATCCTTTTGTTTGATTACCAGGGTGAATTAATAAATGAATATGGTGTCCCTGATGTAGATGTTGAAGGAGTTATATCAGAAGATTTTATTTATAGACCCCTTAAATTGGTAGTCAGTCCATTAAACAGGATTTATGTAATTTCGAGAGATGTTTACGATGGAATAATGGAGTTTGATATTGATGGTAACTTTCTGGGGTTTATAGGAGCTCCCAGGGTAAACCCCAGTCTTGATGAGTTGTTCTGGTCAAGATTTCAAACAGAAGAACAAAGATTACGAACCAGGGCCTGGCTGCCAATTGAATACAGAAATTTAACAATAGATAGAGAAGGATTAATTATGGCCGTAACTCCTGATGGTCAAGATAGGGTGAGGAGACTAAATCCTGCTGGGGAAAATGTAATAGTTTCTAATGGAATGCATCCAATAGCTGGGGATTTTAACTATAATGCTGGTGATTATAATATACAATCTAATTTTGTAGATATTATTGCAAGAAATAATAATGTTTATACTGTTCTAGATAATCAACGGGGAAGAGTTTTCACTTATGATTCCCAGGGAAATTTATTGTATGTTTTTGGTGGAGAAGGTCAATATGATGGTTTATTTCGTAATCCTGTAGCTCTGGAAATGATGGGTAATAGAATTTTAGTTTTGGATAGGCAGGCAAACGAAATAACATTTTTTAAACCAACAGATTATGCACTTAATATTCATAAAGCAATAGCTTATTATGATATTGGACGATATGATGACTCTACGAATTATTGGCAAAAGGTATTACGCCAAAACCTTAATTTTGATTTGGCATATAGGGGAATGGGTAGAGCTCATTTAAGACAAAACAGTTTTGAAGATGCTATGCATTATTTTCAATTGGGTTATGATAGGGATAATTACTCTATAGCCTATAGCCATTATAGACGAGAGTTAGCAGCTGAAAACTTTGGTAAAATAATATTTTCTATATTTTTAGTTTTTGTTGTCATTTTAATATATATTAAGAGGCGCAAAAGAAAATTACTAGCAAATAAAATACTTAATGAAACTGCAAGTACAGATATATTAGAAGTAGATAGTTATTCCTTTAAATCTATTTCAATGCGAACTATCAAGGCTCTAAGATATTCTTTATATGCTATTTTTCATCCCTTTGACGGTTTTTGGGATATGAAACATGAAAAGAAAGCCAATATTCCAGCAGCTTTGATTATACTTATTTTAACAATTATCTCCTATATTTTTATGAGAATTAATACAGCGTTCTTATTTAATACTCGAGATATATTTAGAATTAATCTCTGGACAGAGGCTCTAAGCATTTTAATTCCGTTTACATTATGGTGTATAGTTAATTGGGCTTTGACTACCCTTATGGATGGTAAAGGGAGCATGAAAGATATCTTTGTTACTACATCTTATGCCTTAACCCCTATTATCTTAATATATATTCCTATTACTTTAGTTAGTAATTATTTAATTCAGGGTGAAGGAGCATTGTATTACTTTTTATTAAGTTTTGCGGTAATTTGGTTTGTTTTTTTGCTCTTTTTTGGTACTCTTACCATTCACGATTATTCAATTAGCAAAAATGTTGTAACAACTATAGCAACAGTAGTTGGTATGGGTATGGTACTCTTTTTAGGATTGTTGTTTGTAAATGTAATTGAAATGTTGACTGGTTTATTTAATGAAATATACAGAGAGATAGTATTTAGAATATAATCTTAAAGGGGTTGATAAAATGACCAGATTGAATTTGCCTGTTGTTTTAATTTTACTTTTATTTTTTTCATTTAGTATATTTGCTGTGGAGCAGGCAGAGCTTCAAGAAGAATTAAAAGATATGGAACTCATTAATGAAAACCAATATCTTGCCTTATATATAAATGAAAGAAATAGTGAAATAGCAGTTCTTGATAAAAAGTCTAGTAATATTTGGTATTCAAATCCGTATAACCGAGATGAAAAAGAGACTATAGCAAGGGGTAGTGTCTTAAAACGTTTGGGTTCTTCATTAAACATTACTTACGATAGGCTTGGCGGTCGTAAAGATATTTCTATGGATAACTTTTCATCTAGTATAGAACATAATTTGTTTGAAATATCTACAATAGAGAATGGTATTCGTATAGAGTATACTTTTGGTGAGAAGTGGACAAACGATGATCATCTTCCGGAAGTAGTTAGCAAGGAAAATATGGAAGAATTAATTTTAGCTAATATAGAAAATCAACGAGATAAAAATCAGTTGAAAGATAGTTATCTTCAATTTGAAATAAAGAAAGCAGATAGAGACGAAGAGTTAACTATACGGGGTATAGATCTAGAAAGTATTCTTCAGGGATATACTATAGTCCCTGAATCAGCAAGAGATTTGATATTTGAAATAGAAACATTAGAAGAAAAAGTTCTTGCTAAAGAAGAAATTGATACAAATTTATCTAGTGAATTAGAAGAAAAAACAAAGCAATTGAAAAGCATTAAAGAAGATTATATTCTAAAATTTCTAGAAAAAATTGTTGATAATCGCTGGGATTATCAGAGGGTATCTGATGTAAAGCATGAAGATGTATTACCATTTGTTGATAAACCTGTATATATACTGAAAGATGGTATATTTCCATTTATAAGAAATAATTTGATTGATATTGTAAGAAATAGTGGATATAATGCAGATTATGCTGTAATTAATCATGAAAAATATGGAATAGATCCACCACAGCCTAATATTGATGTTTTTCATATTGGAATGGAATATATAATTGATAAAGACAGCTTGCTAGTCAGAATACCATTAGATGAGATTCGATATCCTTTAGACGTAATAGATGTTATGGGGGAGACTCATACTTATCCAGTAAGAACTATAAAGCCACTTCCCTACTTTGGTGCAGCTCATATAGAAGAAAAAGGAAATATATTTGTTCCTGATGGTTCCGGAGCTTTAATTTCTCTAGAAAATGAAACAGATATTATGCGCTATGTAAGTCCTGATATTTATGGTAGGGATTATACACTTGATACCAGACAAGAACAAAGAGTTTTTACCGAACAGGTTTTTATGCCGGTTTTTGGTTTAAATACAGAAGACAAAGGTTTTTTAGCAATTATAGAAGAAGGAGAATCACTGGGAAGAATAGAGGTTAATAAAGCTGGCCTAACAACTTCATATCATACAGTGAGTCCTGAATTCACTATATTACCAAGGGGTCAAATTTCCCTTGGGTTTATTGGACAAATTGATATGTATCAGGACCGATTATATCAAGGAGATATACAAATTAGATATAAATTTTTATCAGGTGAAGATGCAAATTATGTTGGTATGGCCAGAACATACCAGGATTATTTAGTAGAAAAACATGATTTAGAAAGAATTGCTCCCCAAGATAATATACCTTTATATCTTGACATTGTAGGTGGGGTTCCAATAGAAAAAAGAGTTTTAGGACTACCGAAAAGAGTAGTTGAACCTTTAACTAGATTTGAAGAAGCAAGCTCTATTGTAGAAAAATTATCTACTTTAGGTGTAGGTAATATAAGTTTGAGATATCAAGGCTGGTTAAGTGGAGGCGTTGAACATAATTTTCCTAACCAGGTGAGATTAAACAAGGGTTTAGGTAATATGAATGAACTTGTTGAATTGCAAAACTTGCTAGAAAATATTGGAGGCAAATTATATCCAGAAGTAAGCTTTTTAAATGTTTATCAATCTCGATTATTTGATGGTTTTAATTCAAGAAGAGATTCTTCCCATTATTTTGATAATACTAGAGCCAAAATAAATGATTTTAATTTAGCTCATTTTACTCGTAACGAGGACAGAGGTCGTTATATTTTATCTCCATCTAAGTTAGGCCCATTAACTGAAAGTTTTTTAGATGATTATCTTCAATATGATTTAGATAATTTAGCTCTTAGATACATGGGATATCAGCTAAATTCAGATCAACGTGAAGGAAATAATTTAGTAGATAGGGTACACTCTCAAAAGATATTAGAGGAAAATTTAAAAAAATTAAAATCAGCAAATAATGGCTTAATGCTCGATAGAGGAAATGCATTGGTTTTCCCCTGGGTAGATAATATATTAAATGCTCCAATCGATAGTAGTGGTCATAAGATATTTGAAAGAACAGTACCTTTTTACCAAATGGTATTACGAGGATATATTAATTTTTCAGGAGAACCAATTAATTTGTCTCAATCCTATAAAAAAAATATATTAAGAACAATAGAAACTGGTGCTAATCCTTATTTTACAATGACTTATCAGAATCCTTTTATTTTAAAAGATACGGTATATGATCATCTATACTCTGTATATTATCAAGATTGGTTAGAAGAAACTGTAGAATTCTATGATAAAACAAATCTTTTTCTTAGAGATTTACAGGGGCAAGTTATTATCAACCATCAAAATTTAGCAGAGAATGTTTATAAGACGACTTTTGAAGAAGGCAGTAGTATAATAGTAAATTATAATGATAACGATATAGAAATTTCTGGTTTGAAAGTAGAAGCTGAAAACTTTCTTATCTTAGAGGAGGAATAAATAATGAAATTAAAGAAAAAACTTTCTCTCAAACAGAAAAAATCATTGATGGGATATGTATATACAGCACCATTTATAATTGGTTTTTTGCTCTTTTTTGCTTATCCTTTTTACCAAGCCATAGTATTTAGTTTAAATGAGTTGCAAATAACTCAATTTGGCTATGAACTTGTTTTTGTAGGTCTAGAAAATTATGATCATGCATTATTAGTAGACCCTGATTTTGTACAGGTATTAACAGATTCTTTCCTTCGTTTAATTACACATGTACCTGCTATAATTATCTTTAGCTTTTTTGTAGCAAATATCTTAAATCAAAAATTTAGAGGTCGTTTTTTAGCTAGGTTAGTTTTTTTTCTTCCTGTTATAATTACTTCGGGTATTATTATACAAATGGAAATGCAGGATATGATGACTCAAGAATTTGTGGAAAATGTTGACTTTATGTTAGGAGGGGCTACTCTGGAGTCTCTTTTGTTACAGCTTCAGATGCCTGAGGGATTTGCTCAATATATTATTGATATTGTTGACCAAATACCAGAGATTATTGAAGCATCAGCTATACCCATCTTGATATTCCTTGCAGGTCTGCAGTCTATACCATCTAGGCTCTATGAAGCAGCAGATATTGAAGGGGCTACTGGTTGGGAGAAGTTTTGGAAAATAACTTGTCCACTTTTAAGTCCTTTATTTATCACAAATATTGTATTTATAATAGTGAGCTCATTTACTTCAGTGCGAAATCCAATAGTCAATTTTATTAACGATGCTGCCTGGGGTGGAGCTGGTTATGGAGTAAGTGTTGCTATGTCTGTCATATATTTTGCTGTGATCGCAATTACTTTGACTATTTCTCTTGGTATCATTTCTAAAAAAGTATTTTATATGAAATAAAGGAGGGGTTAGTATGGGAAATTTGAACAGTAGTTATGCAATAAAATTAAGTAAGTTTAAGTCTAAACTAAGTATTTATAGTTGGAGTGTATTTAGAGCTATTTTGATTATTGGTTTGTGCACAATAATTCTATATCCATTGTTTACTAAAGTCGCTGTTTCATTTATGACAGTTGAAGATATATTTGATCTCAGTGTGCGTTGGATTCCACGTAATTTTACTCTAGATAATTATAGAATTGCTCTTGAATGGATGAATTATTCAACTGTGTTTTTGAGAACTCTTACCTTAGTTTTGATAGTAAGTGTTTTGCAGTTAGCTTCCAGTACATTTGTTGGATATGGATTTGCCAGACATGAATTTAAGGGTCGGGGAATACTTTTTGCTTTAGTAATACTAACTTTAGTAGTTCCTCCACAAATGATTATGATCCCTTTATTTCTTAACTTTAGGTTTTTTAATATATTTGGTTTAATACCAGAACCAGGATGGAATTTATTGGGGTCTTATTGGCCTTTTGTTTTAACCTCCATGACTGCTATGGGTATGAAAAATGGATTATTTATTTATATAATGAGGCAACATTTTAGGGGAATGCCAGATACACTGGAAGAAGCAGCATATGTTGATGGAGCAGGGTCATTTAGAACTTTTTTTCAGGTAATGTTACCAGGTGCTGTACCTGTTATGATTATTGTTTTTCTCTTCTCTTTTGTCTGGCAGTGGAATGATATATTTTATCTATTTCTTTATATAAGAGATGCTCAAGGCTTTTTAGCTTCCTCACTGGCAAATTTTGCTGAAGAATTTCGTAGATTTTCGTTTTATGCTAGTATATCAGGTGTTGATGACCAGTATCTTTCAATTCTTGAAAATGCAGGTATGGTTTTATTCATTGCCCCTGTCTTGGTGCTTTATGCCTTTTTACAAAAATACTTCATAGAAAGTGTATCAAGAACAGGTATTGTAGGTTAAATAAATAAGTATCAATCAATTTATGTATTATCAGTGTAAAAAAATAATTAGTAATCAAGTTAATAAGTAATATAAAGAAAAACAGGAGGAAATATAGATGTTTAAAGAAGTAAGAAAAGCAGATAATGGCTTTCCAGAATGGAATAATAATCCGGAATTATATGAGATTAATCGTATGAAAGCTCATGCGACTTTAATGCCCTATAGTAGTATTGAAAAAGCTTTAAAAGGAGATAGGACGAAATCCACTTATTATTATTCTTTAAATGGAAAATGGAAATTTAGTTTTGCAGAAAATTCAGCTAAGAGAATAAAAAACTTCTTTGAAAAAGATTTTGACTTTACGACATGGGATGAAATAGAAGTGCCGTCTCATTGGCAGTTCCAGGGATATGAATATCCACATTATACAAATAGGATTTATCCCTGGGAAGGAAAAGAAGACATTGAACCACCTTATGCGCCTACAGAATATAACCCAGTAGGTTCATATATCAAAACATTTGAACTGCCTGAAGATTGGGATGGTCAGCCTGTTTATATTAGTTTTCAAGGAGTTGAATCTGCTTTTTATCTATGGTTAAATGGTGAGTTTATCGGTTATAGTGAAGATACTTTTTCACCATCAGATTTTGATCTTAGTCCTTATTTAGTAGATGGAGAGAATAAACTTGCAGTAGAAGTTTATAAGTGGTGTGATGCAAGTTGGCTTGAAGACCAGGATTTTTGGCGTTTGAGTGGTATTTTTAGAGATGTATATCTTTATTCTACACCTGATATCCATATTTATGATTTTTTTGTAAAAGCAGAACTTGATGAAGAATATCAAGATGCTGATTTAGAAATTAAAGTTGAACTACTTAATTATTTTGAAAAAGATCTTGATAATGTACTTATAGAAGCAAGTTTATATGATTCTGGTAAAAATTTAGTTTTTGATGAACCGGTTCAAAAAAAGGTATCTGTTGGCAAAAAATCCACCATTGAAATGGAATTAAATAAAAAAGTACTTAACCCTCTGAAATGGAGTGCTGAAACCCCGAATTTATATACTTTAGTACTTATCTTAAAAGATCAAAGTGGAAATATTATAGAAACTGAAAGTTGTAAAGTTGGCTTCAGAAAATTTGAGATATTAGACAAGATTATGCATATAAACGGTAAACCTATTATGTTTAAGGGTGTAAATAGACATGAATTCTGCTGTGAAAAGGGTAGAGCAGTAAGTTATGATGATATGCTGGCAGATATTAAATTAATGAAAAAATATAATATTAATTCTGTTCGAACTTCCCATTACCCTAATCATCCACTCTGGTATGAACTGTGTGATGAATATGGGCTTTATGTAA
The DNA here is from genome assembly GCA_037623315.1 of Halanaerobiaceae bacterium ANBcell28. Lineage (GTDB taxonomy): Bacteria > Bacillota > Halanaerobiia > Halanaerobiales > DTU029 > JBBJJH01. The sequence goes on along the minus strand of JBBJJH010000016.1, from coordinate 82,315 downwards.
TTGATGAGGTGAATCTTGAAACACATGGCACCTGGGAATATGGACAAGATGGTGAAGGTGAAGCTATTCCTGGAAGTAAGCCTGAGTGGACAGGGGCAGTTTTAGATAGATGTAATTCTATGTTCCAGAGGGACAAAAATCATCCTTCAATAGTTATCTGGTCATTAGGGAATGAGTCATATGGTGGGGATAATTTCTTAAAGATGCATAGATTTTTTAAAGAAAATGATCCTAGCAGGGTTGTGCATTATGAAGGGATACATCATTACAGAAAGTCTGAAGCAGCCAGTGATATTGAGTCGCGAATGTACACTCCATTAAAAAGAATAGAAACTTATGTAGAAAACGAACCTAAAAAACCTTTTATCTTATGTGAGTTCAGTCATGCAATGGGAAATTCTCTTGGTAATTTTAAAAAATACTGGGATCTATTTGAGAAATATCCAATTCTACAGGGTGGTTTCATTTGGGATTGGAAGGATCAGGCGATTAGAACAAAAACAGATGATGGAATTGAATATTTAGCCTATGGTGGCGATTTTGGTGATACACCAAATGATAGTAACTTTTGTGGTAATGGTATTATATTTGCTGATGGTACAGTTTCTCCAAAAATTTTTGAGGTTAAAAAATGCTATCAGAATGTGAAATTTACTGTTGAAAATCTAAATGAACTTAATATTAAGATTGAAAATAATTTTTTATTTACTAATTTAAAGGACTTTGATTTTTACTGGCAGTTAAGTAAAAATGGTCAGACAGTTGAAGAAGGAAATGAAATACTTGATATTGAACCCCTTCATTCTGGTCTTGTCTCTATACCTTGTGATTTATCTGAAAAAGCTATGACTAGTGACGAATATATTTTGATAGTTTCTTTCGTCTTAAAAGAAGATACCCTGTGGGCACAAAAGGGTCATGAAATAGCATTTGAACAGTTTATATTTCAACTTGAAAAAGAAAGAGAAGATAGTAAATTATACCCTAGAATTACAAGTGAAGACAGTAAAGATAAACTGATAATTAGTGGTTCCAATTTTACTTTGAGCTTTGATAAAGAAAATGGAGAACTGGATTCTTATATATTCCAAGGGGAAGAGCTTATTAAAGAAGCTTTAAGACCAAATTTTTGGCGAGCTATTACAGATAATGATCGAGGTAATAAGCTTCATAAAAGGTGTTCCACCTGGAAAGAGGCAGCTGCAATGAAAGAGTTAAAAGATATTAAAATTAATGAATTCAGTGATAGAATTAAAATTAATTTTGTTTTTGTACTTCCTACAAGTAATATATCAGAATGCAAAATTACTTATCAAGTATATGGTAATGGTCAGCTAGAAATTACTGAAGAACTTCTTCCTGGTGAAGACCTGCCGGAGATACCTGAAATAGGTATGATGTTTATTATGAATAAGGATTTTGAAAACTTAAGATGGTATGGGAAAGGTCCTCATGAAAATTACTGGGATCGTAATCAGGGAGCAAAAGTGGGGATTTATAATACAAAAGTTGAGGATGAATTTGTCCCATATCTTAGACCGCAGGAATGTGGAAACAAAACTGATGTAAGATGGGCAAAGATAGAAAATAATAATGGCATTGGGTTTGAAATTATAGGTAGACCTCTATTTGAATTAAATGCTTTACCTTATACACCAGATGATCTGGAAGCAAATGATCATATTTATAAACTTCCAGAATTTGATAAGGTTGTACTTAGAATTAATTATCGACAAATGGGTGTGGGTGGTGATGATAGCTGGGGTGCTAGGACTCATCCAGAATTCACATTACAGGCCGATAAAAGTTACACTTTTTCATTTGTCTTAAGACCTTTTTCTAATTAGAATGATTTTTAAGGTAAAGTATTTATTATAATAACAAATTTAAGGGGGTGATATCAACAGGTTCTAGTATTGAGGATTAAGTCTTTAGAAAAAATATTAAAAAAACAAAAAATAGGGGGAATTTTAAATGAAAAGATTTTCATTACTTGCTTTTATATTTATGTTGATTGTAGCAATGAGTAGTATTGTTTTGGCTGCAGATTATGATTTTGACGGAAGAACTGTTAGGGTTCAGGGACATCATATGCGTGAAGAAAGACTTTTTGATAATCCAGAGTGGGCTGCTCATTTAGAGGATATTCAAAGTGAATTCAATGTAAAACTTGAATTTTTAGACGTACGAGTGGGTGATACAGCAGATTATATTAGGGAATCTGTAATAGCTGGGGATGCTGATGGTCTATGGATTTTAAGTGCAGGTGAAGGTGTGGAACTGGCCTTGGATGGGTTTTTATTACCTCTTGAGGGCTTTGAAAGTGAAACCACTTATTGGGATACAATATTAGATCCTGAAGTATTAGAAGTTAGAGGCACAAAGTTCTTTTTTGCACCATTAGCTGATAAGACAGTAGAGATACTGAATCCTGATGTGCCTTTTTGGGGCGTGCCTTTTTTTGGGATTTATTGGAACAAAACTCTATTTGAAGAACAAGGCTTGCCAGATTTACAGGAAATTTATGAAAGAGGAGACTGGAACTGGGATACTTTCTTAGAGGTTGCTATCGATGGAACTAGAGATACAACGGGGGATGGAGAAATTGATCAATATGGATTTGTAAGTCATAACTGGTGGGGTATACAGGAAAAAGACTGGTTTGTGGTAAATAACGCTCCATTAATAAGAGATGAAGATGGTAGAATGGTCTATGGTTTAGATCATCCAGCTGCTATTGAAACCTGGGAATTTCTTAATGAGATGCATGAATTAGGAGTAGCCAGCACACAACATGGACGCTGGGGTTTTAATGCTTTTGTTGATGAAGAGGCAGTTATGGTTTCTACAAATCCTTGGGGAGCCAGTGGATTTCCTAATCAAGAATTCGACTATGGATTTGTTCCTATGCCAAAAGGACCTAGTGCAGAAGAATATGTTGCTCCTAGTTATCAAATTTGGAGATGGGCAATACCTGTTACTACGCGAGAAGATCCTGAGGCTTTAATGGCTCTTCATTCTGCTTTATTTATGACCAGTGATGATGCTTATCCATTTGATCAAATTGATGAAGAATTATTTAATAGTTTTGGTATGAGAGTAAATGATATGGAAACACTGGAAAACCTTTTATTTGCCCAAAGAAACTTAGCTATTGAGATGGAAGAAGAAAATAATTATTTTGGTTTTGGTCTTAGAGAAGTTATGAATGAAATTCTTGATGGAGCAGGCATAGCTGCTACTGTTGATTCATATAGAGAAGCTGCACAAATGAGATTAGATGATGTATTTAATCAGTAATTTTTAATTAAAAGTAGATAATAGATAGCTTATAATAAGCTATCTATTATCTAAGATATAATATCATAATCATTGTTAGTGTTTTATCTTACTTATAAAAGAATCAAAAAGGGGAAATTAAAATGAAAAATAAATTTGCAAGTATAACAATATTAGTCTTGTTATCTTTGCTATTATCAATAACTGCCTTTGCAGACCATGATTATATTGATATGGATCTTGATTGGGGAGAAGCCTGGGATGACGGAAGTTATTGGGGAATTAGTTTTTATGAGGGAAATATAAATAGCTATTTTCATATTCAAGAAGACCGTAGAGCTAATCGTAGAATAATTGGCCCATATTTATATGGTGAAGACGTGCAGGAAGTAACTACTACTATTGGTAATGCACTTGGGGTAAGATATTCAGATTATGTAGCAAGTTTTGTTAACGATCAAGTTCTGGGTCTTAGAGTAGCAGGTTATGAACTTGCTTCACAGTATGCTAATTTCACTTTTGACGGTACTTATGTCCTTGGCTTTCAAAATTGGAGAAACAATCACTTCCACCATAGTCCAGGAATGGAGTTTATAGCAGATCGTGGAGATATTGCCTTGAATGCTGAAGGAAATATAGATAGATTGAATTTAAATACTGCCTTATTAAGATATACTACAGGTAGTGATGATGATCCTGATGAAGATTATGAATCCTTTATAAATTATGCAATTGAAGCAGATATAGAAATCATTGATGATTTAGTATTAGACGCTGTTTATGCAGCTTATCAGGAAAATGATGATTTCTTATACCAAATTACAGCAGATTATCAAGTTTTAGATAATTTAAGTGTTCGTCTGGGACATCGAAATAGTGAATTTGCTTATTCCAATGACGATATCAGAGATTATAGTCCTCTTCGTGGGCCGGGTAACAGATATCTTAGAGGAGCTACAACCTGGGGACCTTTCCAGGATATATGGAATATTTGGAATATGGATGAAAACTATAGAGCAGGTTTCACGTATGATTTTAATCCTGCAACTTTTTATAGAACACCTATACTTAATTTTGAGAATTCTCTTTCTGTAGATTATAGTACAAGCAATCCTTATAAAAGATATGATTTAAAAGACCAGTTAGAGGTAACTTTAAGAACAGATTATGATGGTTTTATTTTTGAGCAGAAGGCATTTACTCTATTTTCTGATAAAGAGGTAGAAGCTGATAGATTTTTTTATGGTTTGGGTTTTGAAAGTCCAGAATATAGTGTCGATTTAGGAGAAGAGTTAAATGACCTATCAGTAACAGCTTTGCTAAATTATGATTATACTATTAATTATGATCCACTAGAGACAGGAGAATACCTATATGATGCAAGAAAACATTATCTAACTACTGGGGTGAAATTAAATACAACTCAAGATATTTGGCGTTTATGGAATTTAGAATTAGGTGCAATAATCTTTGCTGATATGCCCCATGAATACTTATTTGATGGTGAAACTGACCTAGATCTAATTAAGTATATTATCAATCTAAAATACACTGCACCAAATGGCATTCAATTTAGAGCACAATATTTTAGCTCGGAAGATTATGCTAGAGATAATATAAATGCTGTTAATAATGATCGTTATGCTCCTTATCGTTGGTATAATAATGATACAGTTCCAGGAGGAGTAAGAATGGCTATTGGTATTCCGTTTTAGATAAAATAAGAGTATAAGATAAAACAACTCTATATCCTTAAGAATAGTTTGAATAAATATATGGTTTCATGAATCTTTTACTAAAGATAATTTTATAAGTCTATAATAAGTGGGATCGGCTTTTAAATAATATATGTTAAAAATAGATACATAATATTAAAAAAGTTGATCTCACTATAAAGTGAGTTCTTAGTTTCAGAGGGAGTTTTTTATCTCCCACTGAAACTTAGTAAAACGAATCCAGGAGGTTAGTGCCACTTATCTCCAACTTATAGAAGTGGGAGTTTTAGTGGCAGTTAGCTCTCGGATAAAATACAAAAAGTTATTTTTTATTAAAATTTATTAATTTGTAAAACAAGATAAAATTAAATTTTATTGTACTAATAGTAACTTAATATATAATTATATTTATTTTTATAAATTGGAGGTTATAAGAATGGCTAATATTTACCCAAAAAATATTAAAACAATTTTTAATCGTTCAATAATATTGTTTTTTTTATTAATATTATTTTACATTAGTTTTACTGCTCTACTTAGTCTTTCTGTTCAAGCTAATGGTGATGCAATTATATATCCAGAAACAGAAAAACATTTAATTACTGACTGGGGTTTTGATATTAAAGGTCTAGGTGATATGGCTGATAGAGCAAACCAGCTCACTGAAGATTTTGCCAGAAAACTTTTTGTTGAAGATGGTATGAATGTTTTAAGAGTACCTATATTTGCTGCTTTAGGACATCCTGAGCCTGGAGTGATAGATAAATCAGTTTATACACATGTTAATAGAGCCATTAAAAACACGTTGAATGTTAGAAGTGATGTCAAGATTTTTGCTAGTTTAAAGCTCCTGGGGCAGGAATCATTTCCTGACTGGGTCAAAGATGATAATGACAACTTGAAACCTGAAAAATATGCTCAATTGCTAGCAGAGTATTTACAATATATGAATAAAAAAAACATACCAATATATCTATTAGGTATTGATAATGAGCGTGAATATAATGAAGCTGATATGACACCTGTAGATCATAAAAGAATTGTTGATGAACTATGGCGTCTTTCTATTTTAAAAAATTTTACAGTACCATTAATAGTTGGCCCCGAAACATATCATCCTGTGCCTAATTTAGTAAGACCTTTTAATCAGGATGGCTGGAGAGACACACTGGATATAGTAGGTACTCATTATTATCCCAGGTACAATCCTTATATGCAGTTAAGAAGAAAAGTTGATGCTGCTGATGGTCGTCCTGTCTGGAATACTGAGGTTCATGCATTAAAAGGTGGAAGATATAGTAGGGAAGGCTTTAGTTTTGTTGATCAAAGCTTTGTTTCATTATTTCAAAACTTTGATTTAGGATTAAGTGGCTATGTATGGTGGCATTATATAAGAGATGGTATTAGAGGTGAATTACAGAATAATGTTGTTCGTTCTACATTAGGTGCTTATACGATTGATATGACTGACTTTGATGGTAGAGAACTTGGAGAAGGAAAGTTTAATAGTCGTGCTTTTAGACAGGGAAATGATATAGTAGTTTGGGTCAGTAATTTCAGAGAAGATTTAAGTTCTTATGGATTTGAATTAGCAGATAAAAGTTTTGATGGGCCTGTAAGTTATTTGCAATGGGAAGAAGATTCTTCTAGTTTTGGTATGGCTAATATAACTGCTGATAATCGATTTGAAATGAATTTTCCTGATGAAAGTGTTTCTATGATAAGAGTCCATGGTGTATATGGATCATCTTCCTTTGAAGGCTATGGTTATCTATGGAATGAAACTAGTATTAATTTGTCATTTTCTAAAGTAGATGATAAATTATCTGTTAGGTTCTCAATTGCTTATTTAGATACTGCTAGAGAAGAGTTAGAAGAAGTTACCCTTGAGATTGAGAGTAAACTACTTTCTCTAGATGCAGGTCAATGGGTGGAAGTTGAGAATCTTGGAAAGATTATTATAGACGATGTTACTTTAGGTGAAGAACAGAAAGTTTTAAGATATGAATTGGATAGTTCAAAGTTAAATAACATTAATGGCTTAATGAGAGTAGAAAGTACTATAAACATAGTTATAGATGATCTTATTTTCTATAGTGAGTCTATAAACAGTATGTTGAATTAAAAAAAAATAAAAGAGTGGAGGATCTAAAATATGAGTATATTATATTCAAAAAACAAAATAAGCTATATTATTACAATAGTATTACTATTCTCTGTATTAACTCTATTAATGGGGTTTAAATTATCTGCAGCGGAAAGGGAAGATGCTGTAATTTATACAAATACAGAAACTGAAAGAATTAAAGAATGGGTATATGAAATAAATAAGGCAGAAGCTAACGCTATGACTGAAGAAACTGCAAAAGAACTTTTTTTAGAAGATAGCATGAATGTTTTAATGGTCCCCGTTTTTCTTACAAATAATGATTCTAAAATTATCAAATTTGATGAAGAAATTTATTTAGATTTCAATCAGGCTATAAAAAAAGCTCTAAATGTAAGAAATGATCTTAAGTTATTTGCTACATTGAAAATACAGGAGGGAGAATTTTTAACAGATTGGGCACAAGATAATGGTAATTTACAAACTGATAAAATAGCCTATTTATTAGCTGATTATTTAAAATATATGCAGTATATTAATTTGCCAATAGACATTTTGGATATTGGAAGTGTGAATAGGGATATTAAAATAAGCCCTGAAGAATATGACCTCATCTTTAAGGAACTATGGAGAATTGCCTTAGTAGATGATTTTACAATCCCGCATATTATAGGTCCAGAAAAAGAATATTATCAAAAACAGACATTTGTATTTGGAGAAGAAAGTTTTATTTCATTATTTGAAAACTTTGATCTAGAATTGAGTGGATATGTAGCGGAAGCTTATAAAAGAGATGGACTTTCAGCTGAAATAAAGAGCAAAATTATTCAATCTACTTTAGGGTCTCGTCCTGTTCAAATGAATGATTTTGATGGTAGAAAACTTGCAAGAGGCAAATTAAACAGCCGGGCTTTTATGCAGGGAAATGACCTTATAATTTGGATCAGTAATTATAGTGGAGATTTAGAATCTTATGGATTCCAATTATATAGAAATACATTCGCTGGCCCTGTTTCATATGTACAGTGGGATGATAACAGTTTTATTTCTGCTGAAGCTAATATAACTGATGATAATCGCTTTGAATTGGCGCTGCCTGATGAAACTATAACTTATGTGAAAGTAAAAGATGTTTACAGGCCTATACAATCAGCGGATAATTTCTCCTGGAATTGGAGAAGTCTTGATGGTGATTTAGAATATACTCTTGAAAATGATGTTTTAAATGTCAGGGCTTCTCTTAGATATAGCAATACTGATCAGGCAGAAAATGTAGATTTAGAAATTGCAACAAGTCTTTTCAAATTTGATGCAGGACAATGGGTTCCTTTTCTGGAATTTGAAAGAAAAACTATAGAAAACTTTGAACTATCTAATAGATTGCAGACTTTAAGATTTGAATATGAAAGTGGAGAATTAGAAAATATAAGAGGATTAGTAAGGATAGAAACAGAAGTTCGAGCTTTAGTTGATGGAATTTTGATTAGTAGTGAGTCATTTAATAATGTTGTAAGTTTCTAATTTATATAACAGTAATTGTTTCGAGTTTAGACTGTCCACTATAGGTATCATATGAAAAATAATCATGAATAATTAAAGGGAGGTTTTTGAAAATGATTAAAAAAAGAGTCTGCTCTGTATTTTTTCTTATTGGAATTCTTTTTATCATGACATCTGTTGTATCAGCTGAAAACAGTATTCAAGGATATATTGAGAATTTAGATAGTACAGATCCTGAACTGCGTAAGGGTGCAGTGATTCAATTAGGTGAAGTAGGTGCAGAATTAGAAGATCAGGTGATTGCGTCTATGGTTAAATTGCTAGCAGATAATGATAGTGATGTAACATGGAATACTTCGCGTGCTTTGGAGAATATTGGTGTTAGAGTTATACCTTATTTAGAGAAATTTCTAGAGAAAGAAGAAAGCAATTGGGCTAGGCAACGTGCTGTAAGATTGATGGGCAATATAGGTAGTTCTAAAAGTACAGAAACTTTGCTTCAAGCTACAAAAGATTCAGATCATAATGTTAGAAGAGCTGCGGTTTCAGCACTAGCTAAAGTGAGAACTAGTGAATATGAAGAAGATATAATTAATAATTTAAGTAAAGTTGTACAAAATGATCGTAATACTGATATAAAAGCTGAAGCAATAGCATTATTGGGAGAAATTGATATCGAACACCCTCTTACTGTTCTTGCACTGGCACATGCTTTAGAAGATGTTCAACAGGTAACCTGGCCTGCAAGCAGAATATTGACAAGTAATACTGAAAATATGCTAGCAGTATTAATTGATTTACTTGAAAGTGAAGATGAAAATGTACGACGGGCTTCATCTTTAGTTATTAGGCATCTGAGAATAAATGCAGATCAAAGTCTAGTAAATTTAATAGGAGTATTTGAAGATGTTAAAGGTAATAATAGAGAAACACGCAAGGATGTCCTCAAGACTATAGCTCAGATAAACAATCTCTCTATAGATGATTTGCGTGGTAATCAAAAGAATGTAGATAAATTACTGGGACAGATTGTTTCTAAAAGTGATATAGAAAAAGATCAATTGAAAACTTTTGAAAAAAATGTGGGTGAAATTTTAATGAGAGATTTTGATTATACCGGGGAAATACCTGAAAATTGGAAGTATGACTATCCGCCTGTACCTGGTGAATGGGATTTGGTTTTCTGGGATGATTTTAGTGGGGATTCTCTAGATTTAACAAAGTGGAGACCTCAATATCCTTGGGGAGCCGGATATGTTCATAATCATCGAGCATATATGCTTACTGAAAATGTAATTGTTGAAGATGGTATGCTAAGATTAAGGGCAGAAGATGAGAGACATCCAGATGCACCAAGAAATCATAGTCATGATTCATTTGGGGATCTTTCTGTAGATTATACTTCAGGAATTATTACTACTCATGATACATTCCGTTATAATTATGGTTATATTGAAGCTAGCATGAGAGTACCAGATAGTAGAGGGTTTTGGCCTGCTTTTTGGCTTTTGGGTGATGGTTGGCCGCCAGAAGTAGATATTATGGAAGTTTTAACACATGAACCGAGTCATGTTCACATGGTTTATCATTATGGAGAAAACTGGGAAAATACGGGTTCTCATTATCGTAAGTTGGGTCCAGGAGATGGTGTGCCAGATCTTTCTGATGGTTTTCATGTATATGGTTTTGAGTGGTCACCAAATCATATGGCATGGTATCTTAATGGTCGAGAAATGACAAGGTATACAAATAGACAGCGTATTTCAGAATCATATGATATGTATATCTTAATAAATTTAGCTGTTGGAGGTTGGGCTGCAGATCCAGATCATACTACAAATTGGCCTGCATATTTTGATACTGAGTGGGTAAGAGTTTGGCAGAAAAGAGGTGCTCCAGGTGATTTTTCATGGAACAGGATGACTTTAGATGGAAATCTTACTTACAGTATACAGGATGATCGTTTATTAGGAAGAGCTTCGATACGTAATAGTATAGATCTTACGAAAAAAGTTGATCTTGAGATTGTAACAAGATTTAATAAACTTGGTCAGGGATGGGAGGAGTTTTTAAGTCTTGAAAAAAGCATAGAAAATATTTTAATTAGTAATAATAATAAAACTATAGAATTTGAATACAAAGATTTAGAAGATATTAGTGGTGCAGTACGTATAAATACTGAAATCAAAGCATTAAAAGATGGGGAAGTTTTGGGTAGTGAATCCTTTGATAGTATTCTCAGTTTTTAGTTTTTCATTTACTAACTAAAATATTAAGCCCCTTTCCCATTAATGTGGGTTAGGGGCTTTTAAATATCAAGATTACAAGGAGGAAATATATATTGAAATTAACTCTTAAAAGAAAGCTAATAGGCATATTTTTATTAATTGGATTAATACCAGTTACATTAGTTGGTTTTCTCTTATATAGAAACGCAGAAAGGGAAATAAGGGGGCAAGTATATGACTCTATAAGCATACATACTCATCGAACAACATTAGCACTTGAAGAATATTGGGAGGAAAAGGAATCGGAAGCTACTACAATTGCTAATATGCGAGATGTTGAACAGAGCTTAAGTGTTTTAGTTCAATTAGACTGGGATATTGATAATCCTTCCTGGGAGGATAGAATAACACTTTTAAACTTTACATTACCAAATCTAGTAAAAGATTATGGTTTTTCTATGGCTTATATAACAGATCCAGATGGAAGGGTTATATACAGTACCCTTGATGATTTGCCATTGGGTAAGGATTTATCTAGCGAAGATTTTATCCAAGCAGGACTAAGCGGCCAAACTAGTTGGTCTGAACTTCACTATTCAGATATATTAGAGGAATATTCCTTAACAATCTCTGTACCAGTTTCTACTTTTGCGTCACATGGAGGCATTGAAATTAGTTCTTTTAATTTGATTTTGGGACAGAAAGACATTGAGAGGATTATTTTTCAAGGGTTAGAAAGTTTAGGTGATAGTGCTGATTCTTATTTGATAGCTGCTGATGGTTTGCTTTTTAGTAATACTTATCTAGGTGAATATGCTAGCGATTCAATACTACAACGACGCCTGGATACAGAGATTGTTGATTTGTTTTATGAAGAGATTAAAGATAATGAAGAAAAAACTTATCTTGCAAGTGAATATATAAATCACTATCAACTCCCTGTCCTGGGGCAGGTCAATATATCACGTTTGGGGGATACCCCTATAGGATTGGTAGTAGAGATTTCACAGGAAGAAGTTTTTGCTAACATATTAAGTTTAAGAAATAATATTTTGTTTATTTTGCTAATTGTATGTGTATCTACTGCTATTATAGGTTCTTTGATAGCAAAAAATATTGCAAAGCCAATAATTGATGCTAGTTTTCAAGCAGAAATATTGGCTAAGGGTGATTTTACACAAAATATTCATAATAGATTATTAGAACGCAAGGATGAGATAGGGATTTTAGCAACTGCACTTAAAGAAATGAGAGCTAGTTTAAGAAAGATGATTAATGGTGTAAGTCAGTCTGCAGAAAATACCTCTTTTACAAGTAAGCAACTTTCTTCTTCTGTTCAACAAAATTCTTTATCTATAGAGGCAGTTTTAAATTCAAGTGAAGAAATGTTTTCTAGCGCTCAAGAAATTTCGGCATCTCTTGAAGAATTTACATTGACAACAGAAAATTTGAGTAAAAATACTGAGGAAATGGCTAATACAGCTGCAGATATTAATGAATTGGCAGATGATGGTTTGATTATAATGGGCAAGACAGAAGAGGAAATGCAACAAATCCTTGAGTCATCTAGAAAATCAATTGAGACTATCCAGGAACTGAATGATGCATCAGAAGAAATAAATACTGTAGTAGATATTATTTCTCGTATTGCTAAACAGACTAACCTTCTGGCTTTAAATGCAGCTATTGAGGCAGCTCGGGCTGGAGAGCAGGGAAAAAGTTTTGCAGTTGTAGCAGAAGAAATTAGAGATTTATCAGTAGAAACAGAAAAATCAACAGTTAGTATAAGAGAAAGAATTGGAGACTTAAATAAACAGTCTAGAAAAACAGCTGTTACAATTAAAAATAACAACATCCAAATAGAATCAGGAGCCAAAATAATGGATGAAACTGGAGAAGCATTTAAAACTATAAACAAAAAAATAGCAAATATGGTTTCGCAAATTCAAGGTATATCAGGTGCAGTTGAAGAACTTTCAGCCAGTAGTGAAGAAATTGCTTCTGTTACTGAAGAACAGGCTAGAAAAAGTGAAGAAGTAACTGTAGCTACTGAAGAACAATCTGCAGCTATACAAGAAATATCTGCTTCAGCTCACGAACTTTCAGAAATGGCTCAGAGTTTAGAAAAATTGTTTGGACAATTTAAAATATAATTTCTAGAATGTAATTTATTAAGACTGGAGTATGCAAAGCATTAGCAATTTATTAACAAATTTTTTAAATTTATTTTTTCACAACTAGACTTAATTAGTTGTAAAGATATTTTTTACTAGATAATAATAGGGCTTGATAAATAGAGTTAAAGAGGAGAATTAAATATGATTAATAAGATATTGAAACAAAACAGAGAAGAGATAGTAAAGAGTGCCTGGATTTTTTCTGATTTGCAACAGTCTATTCCAGAGAAAGCAAGAGAGTCATTAACTAAGGCAGTAGAAGATTATAAAAGTTTAGAAATGAACTGTGATAAGATTTGGTATCTAGGCGATGCTACTGAAGGAAATCGTCTGGATTTTTTAAAGGAAATGTGTGAGATGCACCTGGAATTGCTTATTCCTTTAAATATCCCTCTTAGATATGTTATGGGGAATCATGATTTTGATTATTCTAGAAATAAGCAAAAAAGCGGCGAAAGAGTAATTGTGCCTTTCTATAATACTATAAAAAGTGTAGCTGACTGGCGTACAATTGATAGCCTTAGCAATTTTTATTTCATTGAAGAATTCGGTGATTTTCAGATTGTTTTTCTATCTGATCATTGTAGCGAAAAAGGAGAATGGTACACTACTCATGGTAAAATTCATGGAGATAAAGATAAATATCCATATAGTAAAGAAGATTTCAGAATCTTATCTGAAAAAATTAAAAAGACAGAAAAGGCAACTATATCAGTATCTCATTATGCTTTTGCTGGTGGGACACGACCTTCAGAAAACTTGAATCAGATGTTGCCTTTGCCGGAAAATCATTTGCTTCATTTCTATGGTCATGCTCATATTGGTGATGCTGTCTGGGGTAAGGAAAATCTCTATCGAAAAGTTTCCTGGGTTGATAATCAAGATATTCGACAGTTTAACGTATCTTCACTGGAAAATAGAAGAGGCTCTTCTATACGCTCTGTTTTTTTAGAAATTTATAAAGATAATAGTTTAGGTATATTTTTTCGTGATCATCAGCAAATGAAATGGAGTGAGTGCTATTTACTTTCTAGTAGCCAGGATAGTAAAATTTTTAACGGTTAGTATTTTATATTTAAAGATCTTAGATAATGATTTTATTTAAGATACTTGTTCAATCTACTTCCGAAGAAATGAAATAATTTATTGACTTAAAGGATGACGAATGGTATAATTATAATAAATATTTAATCATAATTGAAACGGTTCAAAATTATACATAAAATTCATTTTTCTTTCAAAAGGCTATAAATTATTTATTTGAAATCTTATAGTTAGCTAAATTGAAACGGTTCAAGAACTTATGTTATAATATATAAAATAATTCAAGAGGAGAGCTAAATATGGATAAGCCAAATGTAATATTTATTTTTTCAGATCAACAAAGATGGGATTCGATGGGGTGTTATGGTCAAAAATTAGATGTAACCCCTAACCTTGATAAAATGGCTGAAGAGGGTGTGAGATTTGAGAATGCTTTTACCTGTCAACCAGTATGCGGGCCAGCTAGAGCCAGTATACAGACTGGAAAGTATGCCACAGAAATAGGCTGTTATCGCAATGATATTGCTTTGCCACAGGATGAGAAAACAATTGCTCATTGGTTTACTGATGCTGGATATGAGGTGGGTTATATAGGTAAATGGCACCTTGCTTCAACTGGTGGTAAATCAAGTGATGACATTGGAGAGCATTTTAGTTATAAGACAGAGGCAGTACCTCTAGAATATAGGGGTGGGTGGAAAGATTACTGGTTAGCTGCCGATATACTCGAAGGAACTTCACATCCTTTTGAAGGTCATATGTTTGATAAGGATATGAATAAAGTAGAATTTGAAGGATATAGAGCAGATCGACAAACTGATTTTGTACTTGATTACATAAGGAGCCGTGATGGTGAAAAGCCGTTCTTCTTATTTACGTCATACTTAGAGCCTCATCATCAGAATGATCAAGGTAAATATGTCGGTCCTGAAGGTTCAAAGGAAAGATTTAAAGATTATGAAATTCCCGAAGACTTAAAAGGAACTGAAGGTGACTGGAGAGAAAATTATCCAGATTATCTTGGCTGTTGTGCTAGTCTTGATGAGAATGTAGGAAGAATAAGAGATGAATTAGAAAAGCTAGGAATTGCTGAGAATACAGTTATAATATACACTAGTGATCATGGTTCGCATTTTAAAACCAGGAATGTAAATGTCTCTAATGGTTTTGATGATTATAAGCGTTCCTGTCATGAATCAGCTATAAGAATTCCTATGATTGCTTATGGTCCTGGTTTTAATGGTGGTAAGGTAATAGATGAACTTGTAAGTTTAATAGATATTCCATCTACATTAGTGAATTGTGCAGGTATAGAAAACCCTTCATATATGCAAGGACGTCCATTGCAGGAATTGGCAAAAGGAGATGTAGATGATTGGGCAGAAGAAGTCTTTTTGCAGATAAGTGAGAGTCAGGTCGGTAGGGCTATTAGAACAAAAAGGTGGAAATATTCAGTTAAGGCTCCTGGTAAACATGGTGCCAGAGACTCAAAAAGTGATGTTTATGTAGAACAATATTTATATGACTTGGAAAAAGATCCTTATGAAAAGAATAATCTTGTAGCTAATTCAGATTATGCAGATATTAGAACAGAATTAGCAGAAAGATTAAAAAGAAGAATGAAAGATGCGAATGAAGATGTACCGGAAATATTAGCGGCTGATGATAATAACTAAAATAACAGTCAACTCTAAGGCTAAATAAAATATACTTAACTTTGAGGTGAAATTAATGACTAATTCAATTGTATTAATCTCTGATGAACATAATCCACTATTTACATCAGTATATGGACATCCTTTTGTGAAGACTCCTAATATGGAAAAAATGGCCCAAAAAGGCACAGTGTATAAAAATACTTATTGCCCTTCGCCTGTTTGTGTACCAAGTCGTTCGGCTTTTATATCTGGTAAAAGAAATCATGATATACAAGTTTATAATAATTCCAATGTGAATTTAGCTAGTCCTTTATCATATGGAAAAGCACTTGCTGACCAAGGAGTTTATTCAGTTTATATTGGTAGAATAGATGCCTATGATAAGGGTGAAAATTTAGGTTTTTCAGAAGTAATAGATCCAGGAGATAGGAAGATACCTGGTGATGATAATTTTCTAGCCAAGAGTAGTCAGGGTGCTGCTCAAAGAGCTAATGGCTATGGGGTTAAGGAAAACACCTTTGCTGGTGATCTTAGAACAATAGATACTGCAATTGACTGGCTTAATAATAAAGCACCGGAAATTGAAGAACCTTGGGTTATGACTATAGGCACTTTTAAACCACACTTTCCTCATTGGGCAAGACAAGAATACTGGGATATGTATGAAGGATATGCTGATTTACCCAATTATGGTCGTGATTGTAAATCGGCTAATCATCCATATGCTAAAGATATACGTGAGTATTATGAAGCAGATTTTTTTGACGATGAACAGACTAAAGGATTGAGAAGAGGTTATTATGCTTGTGTAAGCTTTGTTGATGAACAGATAGGTCGATTGATGGATCATTTAGAAAATTCAGGTCAAAGTGCTGATACTAATTTTATATATACTTCTGATCATGGAGAGATGTTGGGTAAGTTCGGTATGTGGTGGAAATGCACTCTGTATGAAGATTCTGTTAGAATACCATGTATAGCTACTGGCCCTGATTTTGATGAAAATAAACTAATAGAGACTCCTGTTGATTTATTTGATATTCAGGCAAGTCTTTTTGCTAGTACAGATGTAGATAGACCTGAAAATTGGGTTGGTAAGCCATTGCAGGAGGTAGAAGAAAACGATCCAGAGCGAGTTGTTTTTTCTGAATACCATGGTCATGGTACTAGAGCAGGGTCTTACATGATTCGTAAAGGAGACTGGAAATTAATCTATTATATAGAAGCAGAAGATCAGTTGTTTAATCTAGCCGAAGATCCTGATGAACTTAATAATTTGTATTATAAAAATCCTGATAAAGCTAAAGAATTAGAAGCTGAATTGAGAAAGATATGTGATCCTGAAAAAGAGGACCAAAAGGCAAAAATATTTCAAAAAAAACAAATGGAGTCTATAATAAATAAGGACTATTAATAAAAAATACACCCATTGAACTAATATTAATTTATAGCCAACAGTTTATTTTGAATATAATAAGCTGTTGGTAAAGCCATAACACAGGAGGGAATAAATGGAAAAATTATACACAAGTGCCTATAAACAATTAATTAATGTATCCATATTAGCTGTTTTCATTATTATTTCTTTATCATACTTGAATTCAGGTCTTGTTTATGCAGAAGAAGATGCGATTATTTATATTAATAGTGAAAAGCATATTATAACTGATTGGGGCTATGATATTAAGGGTATAAATGATACAGGAAATAGAGCTAATAGCCTTACAGAAGAATATGCCAAAAAGCTTTTTGTTGAAGATGGCATGACCTTATTAAGAGTACCTATATTTGCTGCCTTTGCTCATCAAGAAGAAGGGGAGTTAGATGAAACGGTATATGAACATACTAATCAGGCAATTAGAAATACTTTGAATGTAAGAAGTGATGTTAAAATTTTTGCCAGTTTGAAATTGCTTGGTAATAAGACTTTTCCTGACTGGGTCAAGAATGAAAAAGGAGACTTGATACCTGAGAAATATGCTTCACTAGTAGCTGATTATCTAAAATTTATGCAAGAAGAAAATCTACCAGTGCATTATCTGGGGGTAGATAATGAACCAGAATACAATGAGGGGGATATGACCCCTGAAGAATATAAAGATATTATCTATGAACTCTGGACATTAGCTTTGATTGATGGTTTTACGGTTCCAAAACTTATTGGGCCAGAAACTTATGGACCTAAAGTAGAACTGTTAGAACCTCTTAATAGAGATGGTTGGAGAGATACAGTAGATATAATTGGAACTCATTACTATCCGGAATGGCGACCATATAATAACTTACAAAGAATGGTAGGAGCTGCTGAAGGCAGATCTATCTGGAATACTGAAGTCCATGCATTTAAGCGTCAATTGACAGAAGAAAGAGGATTTGATTTTTTAAGAGATAGTGTACTTTCACTTTTTGAAAACTATGATCTTGGTTTAAGTGGCTATGTCTGGTGGGATTATGTACGTTTTGATGTAAGAGGAGAGATGGCTGTCAATACTGTACGATCAACATTAGGAGCCCGTTTGCTAGAGATGGATGATTTTGATGGAAGAAGTTTAGGAAATTGGAGATTTAATAGTCGGGCTTTTAGGCAAAAAAATGATCTAGTAATCTGGATTGTTAATTCAAGAAGAGACCTAGATTCTTATGGTTTTCAATTAGACCAAGGTGAATTTACTGGACCAGTTACTTATATTCAATGGACTGAAGACTATTCTACACATGGAGAAGCAAATATAACTGCTGATAATAGATTTGAACTTTCTTTTCCAAATGAGGCCATAACTTATATAAGAGTGCATGGTGTTTATGGACCATCGGATTTTAATGGTTATGGATATTTATGGCGAGAGTTAGATCTTGATTTAACATATTCATTAAGTAATGATTTAATTAGAGGAAAAGCTGTTTTGGATTATATTAGTAATAATAAAGAAGAAAAAGAAGTTGAAGTAAATATAGAAAGTACATTCTTGACTTTTGATGCGGGTGAATGGGTGAAATATGGCGAGATTAACGTAATTACTAAAAATATTTCATTGCTTAGCGGCGAAGAGAATACTGTAAGTCATGAACTGGAAAGACCTGAAGCTAATGGCTTGCATCGTATTGAAACAAGATATGATCTCTTAATAGATGGTGAAATTATAGCAAGTGAGTTTTTAAATAATATAATTAATTTATAATAAGGTAAATATTTTTAAATTTGAACCCTTTCAATATAATAAAATCTAAGGGGGTAAGTTTTATGGCTAGTAGAAAAAAAACAAGATTTTCTATTCTTATTAGCGTAATATTATTTATGTCTATTATCAGTACTATGCTAATTTTTAAAACGATAGGTTTTCCCATAAGAGCTTCGGCAGCTAAAGAAGTGGAAATAAATATTGATACATCTAAAGGACATGCAATAAATCCAAATTTCAGTGGGTTTAATGTTAATATTACAGCAGGAGATTATGCTAATAATTGGAACTATGATCATCCTGAGTTGATTGCAGGAGCTAAAAATATAAATACTGGCTGGTTAAGATATTTTGCAGGTACAGTTTCTAATGCTTTTAACTGGCGGACAGGTCTCTATGAAGAAGAATGGCTAGAGAAATGGAACGGAGGACCATATGACAGAATGATGGATTCTTCCAGAGTAGTTGCTGGTAAAGGTCCTCATAAACTCAGTGAACTCAACAATCTAATGGGAGAAATAGGAGGGGAATTAATTGTAGTTATCAATGCTTTTACTGATACACCAGAAGCTGCAGCTGACCTTGCTAAGTTTGTTAAGGATAATAATATTCAAGTATCCATATTTCAATTGACAAATGAACCTTACTTTTTTGTTCCAGGTTCTCCAAATCATTTTTTTGATAATTCTATAGAATATGCTAATAACATGAGACCTTATGCTGAGGCTATTCGTGCTAGTTATCCAGATGCAAAAATAGCCTTGATGTATGGAGCAGATGGCAGATATCACAGTTGGGATAGAGGGTTACGTGATTATCCTGAGCAGTTCTGGGATGTAATTACTTATCATTCTTATGCCCCACAAAGTAGCAATGATACCTTTGATGAAGCAAGGTTAAGGGCTAATAGAGGATTGGCAGTGGCAACATCAGAAGATAGGGTTAATTATTATCTTGAAAAGGGCTTGTTTGACAAGCCTATTATGATTACAGAGTACAATGTATTTAATCCAGCAATTGCTTTTACGATGTACGCTGGTATATATGTTACTGAGTTTGCTATGCGAATGTCTCAGTATCCTGAAGTTGAGCATCTAGGAATGCATGCTATCACCCCTCATGCTTTTGGACAGGAGCAAACATATATAGATGAAATTCTTGCTGCTGCTGATAGAGGCGAGATATATGATACATCCAATCTGGAATTAGGAGTTGAATATACCCCGTCAGGATTAGGTATGAAAATTGTTAATAAGGCTTTTAATAACAGTTCTCATGTGTGGAGTACAAGTATTGAAGGTGGAGAAAGTGTGGAGATATTAAATTCCAGGGAAACTATTCCAGCTATATATGCTACTGCATACAAAGGCCATTATGATAAAAATTACTTACTGGTAACAAATAAGTCTGGCCTTGAACAAGATTTAACTATTAACAAGGATAATATAAAACTTAAATCAAATATGACAATAAATTATATATCTGCTATTGATCCTGAAGATAGAAGTGAACCCACTATTAAAAGTAAGCAGACTGAAAATCCAGTAACCTTGCCACCATATAGTGTGGCAAGAATTGAGTGGGATAGAGGAGAACAATATATACCAAGAGAAAGCAGGATTTATGATCTTGAAGTAGGAGATTCTAAAGTACATCTCAAGTGGTGGGAAAGAAATTCAGCTACAGCTTATACGATTAAATATGGAATAAAATCAGGAGTATATACAGAAGAAATTAATCTTGGGAGAGAAACAGAATATACAATTGAAGATTTGAAAAAGGGTGAAAAATATTATTTTGTTGTAACAGCTAATAATGATACAGGTAGTAGTGGATACTCTAATGAAGTTTATGCAGAAATTAGAGTACCAGATACTCCAGAAATTAGAGCTGCTCGAGCAAAAAATGGTCAAGTAACAGTTGAATGGCAGAGTGTCCCATATGCAAGTGGTTATATTTTAAAATATGGTAGAGAACCATACAGTTACAAGAAAAGAATCGATGTAGCTAATGTAACAGGATATAATGTTTCGAACCTGCAAAATGATACTAAATACTACTTTTCAGTTCATGCTTATAATGGATTGGGAAAAAGCTTAGGTAGTCAGGAACTAGTAGCAAAGCCAAAAGAAGGTCTTCCTTTTTCTCCATCTTCTTTATATATTCAATTACAAGGAGATAGTGAAGTAAAACTGAACTGGGAAAGTTCAGAACTTTACCCTGGAGATACTTATAATGTTTATCGTAGTACTTCACCACTTGATGGCTTTAGCTTAATTGCAGAGGAGATAAAAGGAAATACTTATTTGGATCAAGACCTTGAAGCAGGACAGAGATATTATTATTATCTTACTGCTCTTAATCAAAAAGGTGTGAGCCAGTTTCATTCCATTATCAGATCTGTTCATATAAGATCAAAGTATATATATGAAAAGCCCCAGGGTAGTAAATTAAACCATCAGGAATGGGAAATTGTAGATTATAGTAGTGAATCTGTTTTTAATGGTAGATTAGCGGAGAATGCCATTGATGGAGCTTGGGATACATGGTGGCACACTGCCTGGCAAGGAGAGGATCCAGTACCAGCTCACCCGCATTATTTAATTATTGACTTAGGTGATATTTATGAAGTTGATGGTATCGGATATTTGCCACGTCCAGATAATCAAAATGGTAATTTGAAGCGCTTTGAAGTTTATGCATCAGAATATGAAGATGTTTTTACAGATCCAGCAATAGAAGTAAATTTAGCTTTTGGCAATAATAATGAAAGTGTCATTAGTTTTGCTCCTGTAAATGCTCGTTATATAAAAATAAAAACTCTCGAATCTAATGGTCCCTGGGCTAATATAGCCATATTAGATGTTTATGGAATAAAGTAACTGTTTATTTAGAATAAATATTAGAATATTTATTCTGATAATTATAAATAAAAATATTTATTGAGGGGAGGGAAAATGTATAGCTTAGGCTGAAATTTGCTTAAATATTTTTTCATGATTTCTTTTTTAAAAACTTGAGGGAGGTAATTATAAATGAAAAAAAGTAAGATTTTACTGTTGTTTACTCTGTTTATATCACTTTTCTTATTAGTAGCATGTAATGATCCCTATGAAATTTCAGGTACAATAACTGATGAAGAGGGGAATGTTATTGATAATTTAGTCTTATTGATTGAAGGGGAGGAAGATAGTTTAGTTGTAAGTGAATTTGGTCCAAGTGGAGAATGGAGTGCTACAGTTTATGGGACAGTTGAATTAACTCCTGTACAGGCTAGTTATGCTTTTACACCAGAAAGTAAAGAAATAATTGTGCCAAGTTCTGATATTTCATTTGTAGGAAAAACTAACTGGGTGGAATTCTCTGAGAAAGATATTGAATATCAGGGCATCTGGAGAGATATGGAAAATGAAGGTGCCAAAGATGGTATAGAAAGAACTGCTAACCGGAATAATGCTACTTTAGAATTTACTTTCACAGGAAGTGGATTTCAATGGTTAGCATCCACTGGCAGGGCTCGTGGAAAGGCTAACATATATCTTAATGGTGAACTCATTGCTTCTGAAGTAGATAGTTATAGTTCGGAAACTGTAAATCAGGCTATTATATATAGTAAAACTGGACTTGAAGAAGATACTTATACAGTGAAAATTGAACCAACTATGACACATAATGATGATTCATTAAGTACTTTAATCACTGTTGACTATTTTAATTTTATTCCAGCAGAAGGTTATGAAGAAGTTACTGATACTGCAGATTCAGCAGAAGAAGTAGCTACAGAGCTAAAAGGAGAAATAGCTATTCTGACTGATGTGACAAATCTAAATCATTGGGATTATCAATATATGCATTTATATGAATCGCCTGATGGTGTTCCATATGATCTGAGTGTTGATGAGAATGGGGGACCTAATAAGGAAGAAGCCTTAATAATACCTGCATACTTTTCTGGTGAAGGTTTTTGGAATTTCATTGTGAATGAAAGTCTTAAAATATCTGACTGGAGAGAATACAAAAAACTAGAAGTAGATGTACTAATTGAGGGTGATGAAATAGATGAAGATTATGAACCTCTTTTACAAATAGGTATTGAAAGTTTAGATGGTTACAAAATGAGTAATAATAATCATTCAATATCACTTTTAGAGCCTGGTGAATGGAAAACTGTTTCACTGCCTCTTGATGATTTGGAATATTGGAATCAAGACTTTGTAAATACTGATTTAGAAAATGTTGCTGGAATAAGAGTTGTACTTAGATCAGACTATCCATTAGGAGAAGTTGTTTATACTATTTCTAATTTAAGATTAGTCAAATAGTCTTCCTATTAATACAAGAGTAGAATTTACTATGATAGTTTCAAATCATAGATTTGTAAAATTAAACCAAGGAGGAGTTATTTATGAAGAAGTTTTTATTACTTATGGTAGTTGTTTTGTCTGCATTTGTTTTCTTAGCTGGCTGCGAGTTTGAATTGGATTTGGAGTATGATTTATCAGGTAAAGTCGTGGATCATGCAGGAGATCCTATTGATGGTGTTACATTAAAAATTTCAGGAGTTGAAGAAATATTAATTACTGAATTTGGAGAAAATGGTGAATGGGCAGTTAAAGGCGTAGAATATGATGGTACAAATCCTATTAAAGTTGAACCAGTACTTGAAGATTATTCATTTTCCCCGACATATTATGAGGTTTTAGAAGATAGATCAGATCTTGACTTTACTGGTGTGTTTATTCGCGAATATGATGTTTCAGGTACTGTTTTAGATGAAGAAAGCAATCCATTAGCTGAAGAGTATTATGAAGATTTAGTTCTAGAAGTAACAGGATATACAGAAAAAGTAATCCCTGTCAATAAAAATGGTGAGTGGAATGCTACATTAGAAGGATTTTCTACAGTAACTATTTCTCATCCTTATACGGGATATTATTTTGATACTTTAGAATACGAGCTTGTTGGTGAGGAAAGAAGTGATCTTGATTTTGTGGTAAAAAGACATGATTTGCTTACTGATTTTAAAGATGTTAGTAATTGGTCTGCTCCTAGCTGGACACATGTAGATTTCTCAGGTATTGAGAGTGACTTAACGGGAGGTTTGTATGGATATCCGGCTATGGTATTAACAACTGCTTGGCCAGATCGTGACGGTCATACTCATGGTCGCTTAAGGAATACTGATGATATTAATATTAATGACTGGTCTGAATACAATAAAATTGAAATAGATTTATTAATTGTAGATTATCCTGAAAATATAGATATATCATATGGACTAACTTTTGGAGTTAATTTTGGTAATAATTGGCCTTCTTTTGGTGGTTTTCCAGAATTTGAATATACAGACGAATGGCAAACAGTTTCAATACTTCTTGATGATAGCTTAACAGATAGTGAGGGTAATACCATAAATGATAGTATTGTACAAGGTATTGAGTTATATTTCAGAAATGAAAGTGGCGGACCGCAAGCTAGTTTTGAATTTAAAGTTTCCAATTTGAGATTAGTAAAATAAAGTAGAAATATAAAAAACAGGCACCAATAGTATTGGTGCCTGACTTTAACAATTATTTTTCAGTTATAATATATATCCAATAAAAAGGAGAATATGTATGTTGGTAAAAAAAAACATATTACTTATTTTGCTATTCATATTTATGCTTACGAATATAAGCATTTTTGGCGAAACCAGTGATTCTATCTGGAAACAAGTGAGTTTCATGGATTATTCAATATCTGATAAGATTAGTATTGAAGGTGACTGGCAGTATATTAGTAATCAAGATGCTTTTAGAGATGTAGAAATTTATGCTCAGGAAAAGGGTTCTTATTTTGAATTGATTTTTGAAGGAAGTGCTATACGCTGGTATGCTTCTACAGGAAGAACCAGGGGTATGGCCAATCTTTACTTGAATGATAAATTACTAGCGGAAAATATTGATCTTTATAGTGAAGAAAGCAAATCTAATGTTTTGCTATATAGCAAAGAAAATCTTAAAGAAGATATATATACTTTGAAAATTGAAGTTTTAGGTGAAAAAAATGACAATGCAGTTTTACCTTTTGTAAGTATAGATTCTTTTGCATATATTCCTACATTGGCATATATGGCAGCTGAAATAGATAAAATGAATTTGCACTTTTCTGAATACACATCTGATTTGGATGAAGAAAAGGAAGAATATATTTTCTTAAGAGAAAAGTTAATAGAAGCACAAGAGATTTTTAAAAGGGAAAAAGTAGATACAGAGAAATTATATAATGCATATTTAGATTCAAAAAGAAAATTTGATGACTTAAATATTCTACAAGAAGGAAATATAAATTATAGATTAGTTAATTCAGAGAATTGGCCTGAAGATATTTACAAGCGGATTGTAAATGCCATGGATGAAGCTCTTGAGATTTATAATAAATATGGTAATTTTGAAAAAAATTTGACGGTTCATTATAACCAGCAAGTTCCTACAGCTCAAGCAAATTATAGAGGAGTTATTACTTTTGGGGGGTCTATTAGTACTCGAGTAGCATTGCATGAAATTGCACATACTCTTGGAGTTGGCACACAAGCAAGGTGGCAGCCAATGCTTAGTGAGGGCAGATGGACAGGAAAATATGCCAATCAGCTTATACAAGAGTTTGATGGTGAAGGTGCTATTATCTCTGGTGATAGGCATCATTTCTGGCCATATGGTCTAAATTATAATGATGAATCCAGTTATGAGGATTTTAAAAGACATGTTAAAATGGTCCAGGCATTGAGAAAAGATATGGGGTTAGATTACTAAATATTTATTAATATAATCTTATTGTTTAAAGAGGAGGATTTTATTAAGTGTTAAACAAGAAAATTAATTTCATTTTAGGAGTAATTATTGTAATTGTTTTGATCTTTAGTATTTCACCAATGTTATTAGCAGCAAATTTCAGAATAATTGATGATCAGGAGTTTGGTCTTATAGAAATTAAAGGAGAAAATATATTAGATGATTTAAGCGATAAACCAGATCTTGGCTGGACTGGTGTTGGGTCTAACGCCCTTAGTATCGCTGAGCTTAGTCATGGTGATAAAAAAGTTCTTGAGATTATTGCTGATGAGACACCTATGATAAGGGTTTCAAACTCGATAGATCTGGAAGCAGGTAAGGGGTATTATTACAGTTCCTGGCATAAAGTTTCTGATGAAATTCCCAGCCATGTCTCTCGAATACCTCATAGTGTAATATTTTCCCTGGAAGATGGGGAGGGAAATGAGATTTTTCGCTATAGTCAAGAAATAAACAGATCATTTGTAGGAAATTTCAAACAAATTAAAGGTGTATTTGGAGTACCAGAAGATATTGGAGCGGCTAAATTGAATATAGATATAAACTATTTTACTGGTGATTATTCTGCCTATCTTGCAGGTCTTGAATTGTTTGAAGTAAAAGAAGATGAGGGTTTTGCTTATTTGTTTTCAGATGATATTCTGGTGACTTTAGAAAGTGAATATAGGCCTTTGAATTTAAGGTATATTGGTGATAATGGCAAGCCTTCTCACAGATATAGTAATCACTCAAAATATTGGTCGGATAGTATGTTCTCTATTAATAGATTGTTTGGTAACATGGGATATACGCCTTCTTCCCCTAAAGATAGTCAAATTAGCAGTCAAGCCAGTTTTGAAAAAGCAAAACAAGAAGTTATAAACAATCCTTATGATAATTCTTATTTGACTTTGCAGATGATTGATAATGACTTAAGGAATGACTTAGCACTAAATCAAAATTTCATATCCTTAAGTGAATATATAGCAGAGTCACGAAGATTGGGCATAGATAGTATTAGAGTTGTTGGGCCATGGTGGGCTATTCCTCCTGGAAATTATAGGGCGTTATGGAACACCTGGAAGCAAGGCTTTGCTTATGGTTATTTGCTTGCTGAAAATTATGATTTGTTTAATTATAATTCTATGAATGAGCCAGATGACTTTATAGAATCTGATCAATGGGATTCCTTTGTGGCAATGCTAACGGCTATGAGTGATGGTGTAAAGGCAGGGGCTGAAGTAGCAGGAATTGAAGCTGAAATGTGGGCACCTACTTTTGCAAGAAATGATCAAACGGCTCTAGAATATATTACAGAAAATGCTCATCAAGCTATTGATGTTTTTAATTTCCATAGCTATTCTTCAAATCCTGGTACATATACTAGTAGGGTTAATGAACATAAAAATAGGATAGCTAGACATACTGATCAAGAAAAAGAAGTGGCAATTACTGAATTTAATTATTCATTAGCGGGTGGAGTAGCTTTTGAAGATCACGACAAAATGGATAATGTATTTAAGAATATGGATATATACAAAGGACATTTAGATAGTGGTTTATATGCTTCAGTTAGATTCATGTTTCCTAGGATGAATCGTACACAGGCACCAGCTAATCAACCGGAAAGTGGAAATTTCTCTTTAGGTTTAGTCAGGGTGGACGATGCTACTAGAGAAATGACTGAAGGAACAAAGATGTATTATGGAACAAGAATGTTGACACGTGCTGTAAGATATCCAAGATTGGCTGTATCTTATTCTACTTTAGGAGACTCTCAAAAACAGGATTTTATTGTTACTAAAGGAGACAATCATTATTTTGTTTTATTTATCAACAAAGAAGAAGATTTCAGTAATCTGGAATTAGATTTAAGTAAGCTGGGAATCAACAATTCTATTCTAACGAGAAGAGAAGTTTCAGATCAGCTAGATGATGAATTTATTGGGAATTATGAAATAATTGATGGTATGGTTCGAATTGAAGATATACCAGGATCCAGCATGACTTTATTAGTTATTCCTGAAGATAATGATATTGATATCATCCAGCCAGAAGTTCATCGTGCTTTTGCAGAAACTGATGGAATTGAATTATGGTGGCATAACTCTCCAGAAGTAGGCAGCTATAACGTGAAGAGAAAGCTTGAAGGTGGAGAATATAATACAATAGCAAGTGCTATAAATCATTCTTTCTATACTGATACTACAGCAGAAATAGGTAAAAATTATTACTATAAAGTTACTGCGGTAAGTGGAAACAGGGAAGGAGAGGCTTCAAAAGAAGTTGGTCCTTTACAATTAATTGCTGATCCCTTACTACTGCCTTATAGGTATTCTTTTGTAGATATGCAAGATACAGGCTGGGAGCAAAATAGTGGTGAATGGAATGTAGTACAAAGTTATGAGGATCCAGGATATTTAACAAAAGCTAGTACAGGAGAGCGTAATATAGCTATTATCGGTGGAGATAAAAGTAAGTGGCAGGATTATGCCTTAGATAGCAGGGTATATTTAGAAGAATTAACTAATGAGTCAAAGTTTGGTTTAGTAGCACGATATATAGATGAGAACAATTATTATTTATTTGTACTTGATAATGATAGTAATAGGGCAATGATTAAGAAAATTGCTGATGGAGAAGAGGAGGTTCTGGCAAGTACTACTTTGCAAGGAAAGATGCCTATAGAAATTTCAGATTACAGATATATGTTACGAGTTAATGTAGATAGGGGAAGTTTGAATTTCTCTGGAAACCAAAGAGGAGGAAACAATTTCAATCTAAGTGCTAGTGATATGGATCCATTGGCTGGTGGTAAAGTTGGCTTTTATGCTGAAAATGATGTAGAAGTTTTCTTTGATGGATTAATGGTAAGGCCAGTATTTAGTGATAGCTATCTACGTAGAAATGATTGGCAAGAGGTCAATAATACTTGGAATATCAAATACAATGGAAATTCAAGATGGCAGGATGTTTATCTGACCGCTAAGATGAGATTTGATGAATTTCTAAGTGAGGATGGAAAATCTGCCCTCTTCTTGAGATATAATGATGAAGATAATCATTATAGGGTTGAACTTAGTGCTGAAAATGACTTGGCATTAGTAAAAAGAGTAGCTGGTGTTGAAGAAATAATTTCAAGTAAAAGCTATAATGTAGAAGAAGGTCAGCTATATACAATGGTAGTAATTTTAGAAAGAAATCTTCTCAGAGTCTTTATTAATGGAATGCTGGAAAAAGAATTGATGATTTGGGAGCCAGAATTAGAATCGGGGAAAATAGCTATTGGCACACATAATGCAAAAGTGAAATTTTCTGATATAGCACTTCAGTAATTTAATAGTTAATAGAAAAAGGGTAGTTATCTTTAATTACTACCCTTTTTAAAAAAAAAGTGGAAGGCGAGATTTATGTATAAATCAAAGAAAGAAAGCTTTTTCTTATTTGTTTTAATTTTACTATTTGTCTTTATTAGTAATTATCATTTGATAGCGGCAGCTTCAATAAATGATATAGAAGACTCTATGGAATCATATGATACGAATGTTAGAAGAAACGCCCTTAGGTCAACAAGGAATATTGATGATACTGATATAGTAATTGATATTCTTATTAATGCTTTATCAGATTCGGAAAATGAAGTTCGCAAACTGGCTTTAGACTTACTTGCCGAAAGAGGTATTGAGGCAGAAAAAGCCAGGTCAGCAGTAGCTATGCTGGCTATTGATGATAGGGATAATATGCTAAGTTTTAATGCTATTCTAGCATTACATCAGATTGACCCTGAGTTAAGAGGATTATGGGGTCAAGGTATAAAGGATAAGCTCAAAGGTCTTCAAACAAAAAATCTTGAACGGAAAGATGACTTAATTATTGCTGTGATAGAAACAAGTGAGAGTTTATTAGATGATGTAGAAATTAATATATATGCAGATATTTATGAAACACATTATAATAGGGATGGTAGAGGGAGTTTACAATTAAGAGAAAGAAAGACAGATTCAATATCTTTAATTGATAAAAATATTAATAAAAGTTTATCAAATTCAATTTATAATATTGAAATACCAATACCATACTCTCAAGAGAATAATTATATTGATGGCAGGATAGATATAAATTTAAGTTTTCAACATCAAAAATATGATCTGGATGTTTTTATGACAGAAAAAAGTTTAGCTTTTAATTATGGAGAGCCATCTTTTAAGATTAGACCTGATATTACCTACCAGAATATAGATGGCTTTAGCGCATCTGGAGCCTGGTGGGCACAACATCTTGGCAAATGGGAAGAAGCCAGGGAAGAGATAGCTGATTTGCTTTTTAGTAAAGATATAGGAATTGGATTATCACAATATAGATATTATTTAGGTGGAGGGATTAATTCTTCTATAAATGACCACTGGCGTACAGCAGATACTTATGCAGTGGATTATGGTGAGTATGATTGGTCCCGTGATCCTGGTGGTCGCTGGTTTTTAAATGCGGCTATAGAAAGAGGTGTAGGAGAATTGATTCTATTTCTTAAGTCTCCTCCATACTTTATGACCAAAAATAATCAAACCTATGCAGAACAAGGTGCAAATACTAATCTAAGTCCTGATAGATATTCTGATTTTGCACATTACCTGGCCGATGTTCATAAATATTTTGCTGATGAAAAAGATATTCATTTTGATTGGGTAAGCCCTATTAATGAGCCTGAATGGAGTTGGGATTCAGCAAGTCAAGAAGGTTCACCTTATACTGTTAATCAAATAAGGAATCTAAGTAGAGTGATAATAAAAACTTTTGTAGAAAGAGATCTTGATACAAATATATTAATACCAGAAGCAGGTAAATGGGAATTCCTTTATGGAGATGGCCGAAATTATGCTGATAATTTATTCTCGGATCCTTTGATAAATGAACACATATCTACTTTAGCAGTTCATTCCTACTGGTCTGGTAATACTCAAAGATATTTAGCAGGCAGTAAGATGGAAAAATATCCCGAAAAAACTATTTGGCAAACTGAATGGTGTGAAATGGTTCATGGCAAAGAATTAGGTATGGATTCCGCTTTGAATATGGCTAAAGTAATACATGCTGATTTAACCCTCGCAAATGTTTCTGCCTGGCATTATTGGTTGGCTGTTAGCAGATATGACTATAGAGATGGTTTAATATATGTCAATCCAGATAATAGAGAAATTGAAGAGGCCAAAAATTTATGGGTTCTAGGGAATTATAGTCGTTTTATTAGACCAGGAGCAAGAAGGATAGATGTTGAAGCTAATCATCGTAGTAGAGAAAATGTAGAAGCAGGTATTGCCCTTAGTGCTTATTATGATGAAATCCAGGGACAGTACATCATTGTGGCTATAAATGAAGTCCCTGATGATAAGGAAATAGATTTGCAAATAATTACTGATAAAACAGCCCTTAAATTATTACCTTATGAAACGTCTGCAGAGAAATCACTTGAAAAATTATCAGCTATAGAACTTGAAGATAGAGGAAATAGTATTCAGGGTAAGAAGGTAAATTTATCTGCTCAAAGTGTAACTACTTTTGTGATAAAGTTGTAGCTATAAAAGATAAATGTGTCTTATGAGATATTAAAGATTTTTGTAAGTCTAAGAGAGGAGGGGTAAGTATTTAAGATGAAATCCCTAGTAGATTAGGGTTTTGAAAATATACTTTGTAAGATTTTTTGACACTAAAAAATTAGAGGAAGTGTTATTAATGAAAAAAATTAATAAGATTTTACTTATATCAGTAATATTGCTGTTTTTTTGTACATTAAGTGTAGTGGGACAAGATAATTTAATTGTAATTAATAATCCTTATGAAGGCGTGGATTGGGTGAATTGGGAGCAACATAAAGCTAATTTGCATACACATACTACTGAAAGTGATGGAAACACTGGACCGGCTGGAGTTATTGATAGATACTATGATCTGGGATATACGATACTATCTTTAACTGATCACGACACATATCAAACAGAACCAATTAAGCATCCTGGCCAAGCTGGACCATTACAAACAACCTGGCCCTGGCAAAAATTTGATAGAGATCCTGATGAACTTGGTATGGTAGCAATTGAGGGTAATGAGATCAGTAGAACGCATCATCTAGGAAGTTTTTTCAATGATTATGGTGGAGGTACTAATAGTGAGCAAACAGCACTGGTAGAAATTGCTGAAAGGAACGGCTTAGCTATGTTTTATCATCCCGGTCGCTATGACAGATCATTAGAATGGTATCTTGAATATTATAGGGAACATGATCATCTAATTGGTCTGGAAGTATATAATCAAGGAGATAAATATCCTGATGATAGAGAACTGTGGGATCAGATATTAAACACTCTTATGCCAGAAAGACCTGTCTGGGGTTTTTCTAATGATGATATGCACAGGGTAGAAAATCACCTGGGACGTAATTTTAATATCTTTGTTTTAGAAGAACTTAACGATGAAAATGTTAGAAAAGCTATGGTTAATGGTAATTTATACTTTGTTTATACACCCAGAGTAGGCGATCCTTTTCCGAAAATAGAGGAAGTGATTGTTAATGATAATGGCATTAGCTTAAAAGTTGATGAATATAAAGAAATTACCTGGATTAGTTCTAATTCGGCAGTTGAGGCAGAAAAAAACTATAATTCTTTCTTGGAAATTGCTGCGAAAGCTATAGATGAAGCTAATAATAAGGCTGGAGAATTAAAGCAGAGATATATTCCTTTTACTGAAGATTCATATAGGGATCTTGTTCAAGGGCGTTGGAGTGAAATTGGACATAAAAATATTGAGGATGCAATTTATGATTTTAGTTATCGAATGGCTTTGTTTGCTTTGACAGGTGATGTAAGTAAAGAACAATTTGATAAAGATGAAATAGTTTCATCTCTACGCACCACTGATTTATGGAATGAATTTCCTGTTGACGTTGCGTCTCTAGTTGTAGGAAGAGGAGATCTTATTTCAATTGAAGAAGTAAAAGGTTATTCATATGTAAGAGCGAGAATTAAAGGAGATACTGGTATTACTTATACACAACCATTTGGAATAGAGAACGATAGTGAGATTCTTGCTAGTGAAACACCTGAAGATATAACGATTAAAGAATCAGTAATAGAAGAATCAATAATGGATATAGCTACAGCTTTTCAATTTGGTCACTGGTCCTGGGAAGGATGGGGTCATTTACACGAAGATCCTTATGGCAATAGATATGAATTTGAGATAGATTGGGAAGGTGGACCAAATAATGAAGAAATAATGATAATACCTGCTAACTTTCCAGAAGATCGTGATTTTTCATGGTCAGCTATAAGAAATGAAAACATTCTAATCAGTGATTGGAGTAATTATCAAAAAGTTAAAGTTGATGTTATGTTAAATGATGATGTCGACGAAGAAATTGCAGCTCAAATAGCTATCCATGTTCAAGATCATGACTGGGTTCGTAGTTCTTATGATCCATTGATTGCTAATGAGTGGGTAACATTATCCTATAGACTATATGATAGTAGAGACTGGGCCGAAAATTTAACTAATGATAATTTATCTACTGTTTCAGGAGTAAGATTCTATATTAGAAGTAATTCAGGAGACAGTATTGGCGAAGTCTCTGTTTCATTAACTAACTATAGAATTGTAAAATAGATAATACAAATATTTTTTATCAAACTTAGCAGTATAAGTACCTGTATCTTCATTATAATCTGACACTACTAGTTTTTACCATTAGCACATTCGCTTACTTCTTGTTTTTGTTCATCTATTTTAATTTGTTCATAATCAAGTATTTTTCAAAAAAAGATTCTACAGTTTATCCGAGAGCTAACTGCCACTAATACCCCTGGGCCTGTTCTTTAAGTCATTCTTTAGGGCTTCTTTAAGTGGGGGATCACCGCGATCTTCTTTCCTAATGTTGATCCTACCCAGGGGTGAAGTGGCACTAAACCTCCTGGATTCAT
Source organism: Halanaerobiaceae bacterium ANBcell28 (assembly GCA_037623315.1). Taxonomy (GTDB): domain Bacteria; phylum Bacillota; class Halanaerobiia; order Halanaerobiales; family DTU029; genus JBBJJH01. The sequence goes on along the minus strand of JBBJJH010000016.1, from coordinate 48,649 downwards.
TTTAGGACCTTTAGGCCATTCTTGAGGCCTAATCGAATATGGTCATACTGGAATCAACAATGCGTTTATAATCCAGGATTCCAGTGAGGAAAACTAAGAACTCACTTTATTTCTTATGATTTTAGACGTTGTTATGATGGTGAAATAAATACTAAGGAAGTGAAAACTTGTGATATTATATAGTCCTTTTGAGAATTGTAAAAAATTTATTAAAAAATATAAAAATTCATATGTAGAGGTAAAAGACAAGAAAATAATAGCGAGCACTGGAAACATAAGAAGGGAGTGGAAATTGACAGAGCAAGGTCTTGTAACAGTTGGTCTTATTGATGAAAAATCAAAAAAAAATTGGATTGATAAAGATGTTGAATGCAAAAGTGATTGGTATTTTGGTAAAAATAATACAGAAACTATTTTTAAGTATATATCAATAAAAGTAGATGATGATGAAGGGTTTACACAGAGACATATTAGTGTTATAACAGAATTTGAATATGCTGAAAAAAATTTAGTGCTACAACATCATGTTTGGGTATATCCTGATGCACCCGGATTTAGAACTCAATTAAAACTTAAGAAACTTAAGAAAGAGAAACAAGTATCTTGTTTAAAGGAAGATAATAGAATAGAATATTTACCGATAAAAAATTATTCTGGTTTTTATAGATTGATGGGGTATTATAATGATACTCAAAATAGAAACGAAGAAAATACAGAAATTTTAAAGGAAGAAGTTATTAAATCTTCTTTAGATAATAAAGTATGTGATTGGGCTAATATTATTTGTCTTGAAGAAGATAATAGTGGGTTGATAATGGTAAAGGAATCTCATAAGTGTGTTAATCAAGCTGGTGTTAATACAGGGTATTTTTCTGTTGATGATAAAGCTGTTTGGTCATCTGGATGTGCTTTAACCAATAATGATTTAATATATAATGAATTTAAATCTTGTTGGGCTAATTGGGTAATAGTGCATAACGGAAATAGTAATAGCAGACAATTTTCTATAAAAAATTTTGATAGATATAGATATCCAGTAGACATAGAGCGAGATGCTTATATCATGGCAAATACTTGGGGCACAAAAGATACAGGAGAAGAAAGCAAATATTCTGCTCGAGAAGAAAATGTATATAAAGAAATTGATAGTCAATCTGATTTAAGTATAGATGTACAACAGATTGATGATGGCTGGCAAGGAGATACTTATCAACAATGGACACCAGTTGTTAAAGAAAAAAATACATTATGTGAGTATGACGTTTATCCTAATGGGTGGGATAATGTAAAAAATTATTCGAAAGAAAAAAAAGTAGAATTAGGAATATGGGCTTCATGGGTAATACCTGAAGAAGATTTAATCAAAAATTATAAAGAAGGTGGATTTAAATACTATAAAATAGACTTTGCAAATTTAAATACTTATAAAAAATTTGACGAGTTAAGTAAAAAAATTAGAAATTTTATTCTTAAAACAGATCATAATATTCGTATTAATTGGGATATAACAGAAAATGCGCCTCGGATTGGTTACTTTTATGGGAGAGAATACGGTAATATATTTGTTGAAAATAGAAAAAATAATATGCCAAAAAATGTTATTTACAAGCCTCATTTAGTTTTAAGAGATATGTGGCAAATTTCAAAATATATTAATTTAAATAAAATACAAATTCCAATACAAAATATTGATCTTGTTAGTAAAAAATATAGTGAAGCATATTTATATAATCATTCGTACTGTGTTGCAATAGCATTAATGGGTACTCCTTTGTTTTTTCAAGAAACACAATATTATTCACGTAAAGCTCGTAATGAAATAAAAAGAATTATTAAAAAATACAAAGAAAATAGAAACCAAATGCTAAATGGTTTTGTATACCCTATTGGTGAAAAACCAAATAATAGTTCTTGGACAGGATTCCAAAATTATAATAATGATAAAAAAAGTGGATATTTATTAATTTTTAGAGAGTTATATAACAAAGAGAAATCAAAGAAAATAAAATTGCCATTTTTAGAAAATAAAAAAATAGAATTATTTAATATTTATGAAGAGGAACTATATAAAAAAATAAAAACAGTAAAAGAAGGATATGTCGAGTTTAAAATAGAAAACCCAGCAGATTTTAAGTTTTTAAAATTTAAGATTATAGATTAAAAGCTTATAGTTGAAGACTTTCGGGAAGTAGTATGATTGATTTTTACTTAGGCTTTTATATAAAAAATATTTACTTAAATATGATAAAGATTATTTGATTATACATTGGAATTTTATATAAATTGGGGGAAGATATATGTTTTTGGTAAATTTTAGGGTAAAAGTATTTTTATTAATAGTTCTTTTGTTTCTTTTCTTTTTATTACCAGGCTGTTACAACAATGATAGTATTCCAGATTTAGAGGATGACTTCTTTATTGGTACTAGTGATGTAAAAATTTATCCCAATACTGAAAAACAAGTTATTAGTTATTGGGGTTATGATATCAAGATGTTAAACGTTGTTAGTGGGCTTAGTGCTTCTTATGCAGAGGAACTATTTCTCGAAGATGGCTTTAATGTTTTGCGAGTACCAATATTAGCAATACCTGCACATATTTTAGGTCCAGGTAAGATCATGGAATCAAGGAAATATGAACAGGATTATAATTCAACATATGATGAGATAAATGCAGCTATTAAAAGGGTATTAGCAGTAAGGAATGATGTGAAAATATTTGCTAGTCTTAAGCTCTGGGGTCAAGAGACTTTTCCAGAATGGGTTAAAGACAATAACAATAATGTAATACCAGCTAAATATGCTATTTTACTTATGGATTATCTGGAATTTATGGATGAAAATAATATACCCATTCATGTTCTTGGGATTGACAATGAAAGACGTTTTAATGAAGGAAATATTACTCCCTATAGGTTTAAAGAAATTGTAGATGAACTTAATAAATTAGCTAAAGATAGGGGTATAGAACTACCTAAGATACTTGGACCTGCTGATTATCATCCTAGGGCAAACTGGCTTAGTGATTTTATGGAAAATGCCTGGGGTGATAGACTTGATATAGTTGCTACACATTACTATCCTAATTGGAGAGATAGAGATTTGGATAGATTTATGAATTTTACTAAAATAGCAAGAGATAATAATAAGCCATTGTGGCATGCTGAAGTTCATGGTCACTGGGGACAACATAATCCTCCTGGAAGAAATTTTATTGATTTAGCAGAAGGATCTTTGATAACTATTTTTGATTCAATTGATCAAGGCTTTAGTGGTTTTGTTTGGTGGGCATATATGCGTGATGAGAGCATAAGAGGACAAATTAGTAGGAAAATAGTACAGTCAACTATAAATAGTCGTCCTTTAGAAATAGAGGGCTTTACTGATAACCCTCTGGTATTTGGTGAATTTAATACAAGAGCATTTAGACAGGATAATGATATTCTTATCTGGGTTTTAAATAATCGGGAAAGCCAGCAAGAAAAGTATATTTTTGAACTGGCTAATTATCTTATTGCAGGACCAGTGACATATATTCAGTGGGATACATCTTATCAGACTACAAAGGGAAAGATAGACGGTAGTTATAACATCTTTGAGGTCTTAATTCCAGAAAGGACTATTACTATGATTAGGATTCATGATATATATGCAAATTAAGGAGTGGAAGATATGAACTTAAAAAATCTTATAGTCTTTTTTGCTTTAATTATTTTAGTGCTAAATACTAATATTAGCTATTCTAATTCTTATGATGGAATTAAGGTTACAGATAGTCATGATATTCCTTTAATTTTCACTCGAGAACCAAGTGATTATAAAATTAAAGAAATTGATGGTTTGAATGTATTGTTTCAATATGGAAAGGCTGTGCCATCTTTTGATACCTGGGATACAGAAGAAGAGGGTAGATCCCATTTGTCATTAAATGGTGAATGGACTTTTACATTTGAAGATATAAAATACCAGGGGGTTTTGTCACAAGAAAATGAAGATATTATAAGACAATCAAGTGGTATAAAGGAAAAATGGTATTCTCCTTTTTATGACGATAGCCATTGGAAAAAAGTTGAAGTTCCTCATGTCTGGGATCTTGAAGGCGTTGAAGATTGGTTTGATTATAATACAGGAGAATTTAATACTGATGAAGTTTTTCGTAGAGAATTTGGCTGGTATCGTAAAACTTTTGAGGTAGATCAAGAATTTATAGAGGAACGGTTTCTAAGGCTTAATGCTTTAGGTATTCAGACAGTAGCATGGATTTTTATTAATGGACAGTATGTGGGCGCTGCTGATGGTGGTTATGAACATTTTTCTATGGATATAGGTGATTACTTACAAACAGGAAAAAATACAATAGTTATTCGAGTCTGGAGGAGGCCGATAAGACGAGGAACTGATGGTGACCTTGATAGTATGGGGGGGAGATTTGAACAACATAGGGATCATCAAAATACATTTGGTTCTACTGACCCTTTTGCATATGGTGGAATTTATAGAGAGTTATGGATTGAATCTGTAAGTCCAATTCACATCAGCAAAATAATTACAAAAGCTGAAAAAGGAAATCTAAATATGTATGCTATTATATATAATGCAGATAATAAAAAGCATACTTTGGATATGGCATTTGATTCAGGTACTGGTGATGCCCTTGCTTATAAAAAAGTAAGTATTAAACCTAAAGAAACCAGGGTTATTAAAAAGAAACTAGCTATTCCTTCTGCTAAAAACTGGAGCTATCGTCATCCTAATATGTATACAGGAAAAGTTACTATATTTAATGAAGCTAGAGTAATTGATACATTGACTGTAGATTATGGAATGAGAGATATAAAAATAGAAGCTAATAAATTATATCTAAATGGAAACCGCATATTGTTAAAAGGTTTTTCTTGGATGGAAGATTTTTATCCTGTTGCCAGGGCTATTCCTAAAGAACTTTATGAGTTTCATGTAGATTTTATCAAAAACACTCTGAAAGCTAATTTTTTGAGAAATACACATCATCCAAGAAACAAAATGGCTTATGAACTTACTGATGAATATGGATTAATGGTCATGGAAGAATCTGCAAATGTCTGGATGAATAGTGATCTGATGAATTATCAAGTGAATACTTATAAATTGGCTGAAGCTAGAACTGCTTCTGTAACCTGGAACAATATAAATCACCCCAGTATTATCATGTGGAGTCTGGGAAATGAATTAGGTAATGTTAATAGTGTGTTTGCAGAAAACTTTGTAAAAAAAATGAATGAAATTACCCAAAAAATTGATATACAAAATAGACCAACTACTTATGCTTTTAGAGCAGAGGGACAATGGAATTCAAATATTGGAAGGCATATCGATATCTATAGTTTTAATCAAAAAAACGATAATCTTACTGCTCAAAGAGGTGTAGGGGGTAAAGATGATGGTTTATTGTATATCTTAAATCAAATAGTTGCAAAATATCCTGATAAACCAATTATTTTTTCTGAAAATGGTAGATGGTCAACGCATTATTATAATACAAATCAACAAGTATCAATTTTTAATCATTGGGATTTAATTTTATCGGAAGAATATCCAATTTTAGGTTTTTCTATGTTTACTTATAATGATTATAAAAATACAAATTGGGGAATTCCTTCGGCTGGTATTTCTAGATTTGGTGTTGTAAATTACAACTTTAATCTTAAATATAAAGAAGAAGTGGAAAAAATGAACGAACCTTATATGAAATTTTTGGGTTATCACTTTCATGAACTTTATAATCCATACTCTTACCCCAAATTTGATAATTATGATTTAGTATGGCAGGAAACTGATATAGATTTAATAATGAATCAAAGAGATAAGGAACTGAATTTTAGGGCTTCTTTTGAAATTATAGGTTCTGAAAGAATTGAAGATGAAATGGATAAAGATTTCTGGTGGTATGATGGAAATAAGAATAGTAAGCTAGAAATTAATAATAAAATTATTAATGTTGAATTTCTTATACGATTTTATAAATTTAATGCTGGTAAATGGGTCTTAATTGAAGATGAAAGAGTAATTGAAAAAGAGATTCTAAATTTAGAAAGTATATTTGGAACAGACTTCAATATTGATATTCCAGAAGTTGAAAATAATATCAATTTAATAAGAGCGGAGATCGATGTTAGTCTCTTTTCAAGAGGAAATCGAATGGCTTATGAATCATATAGTTTTATAATCAATTAAGAAATCTGGATTAATGTCAAAGAAAAGTATATATGAATAGTCTATAATAATTTGCCTGAAGATAGTTAGCTAACTTATTATGAATTGGGAATAAGCGAGATTGGAATATGGATTAGTTCAGAGGAGGTTTTAATGAAAACAGACGATAAAATTAATAATAATGAAAAATACTTTAAAGCTAAAAATACTCAATTCCCTTTTAATGTAATGGCCTTTCCTAATGGCCCTATTTGTAACCTTAAATGTGAATATTGTTATTATCTGGATAAGAGTGAATATTATCAGGAAAGTTCTTCATTTAAAATGTCATATGAATTATTAGAGGAGTATACGAAACAATATATTCAGGCACAGCCAGTACCATATGTTAATTTTGGCTGGCAGGGTGGTGAGCCTACATTAAGAGGGTTAGAGTTTTTTAAAAAGGCAGTTGAACTACAAGAAAAATATTTACCAGAAGGTTGGCAATGTCAAAACAGCTTTCAGACAAATGCTACATTATTGAATGATGAATGGTGTCGATTTTTAAGTAAGAATAATTTTTTAATAGGTGTTAGCATTGATGGCCCAGAATGGATTCATAATTATTATCGTAAAGATAAAAAAAACAAGGATACTCATCAAAAGGTATTAAATGGTATAGAATTATTGAAAAGCCATAATGTCGATTTTAATATTTTGTGTGTTGTAAATGACATTAATTCTCAACATCCTATAGAAGTCTATAATTTTTTTAAAGAGATAGGCGCAGAGTTTATCCAGTTTATTCCTATTGTAGAAGTAAATTATGGAGAAAATAAGTCCTGCGCAGATGTTCTACAACGTTCAGTTACAGCAGAAGATTATGGTAGCTTTCTAATAACTATATTTGAAGAATGGGTGAGGAGGGATTTTGCTAAGGTTTTTGTACAGATATTTGAAGAGGCTGTTGCTGCATGGGTGGGACAAAGGCCTGGTATATGTATATTTTCAGAAACTTGTGGCAAGGCAGCGATTATGGAGTATAATGGAGACGTATATTCATGTGATCACTTTGTATATCCAGAATATAAAATAGGTAATCTTGAGCAAACGGCTTTAATTGACATGGTGCAATCTGAAAAACAGCATAAATTTGGGCAGGATAAGCTGGATAAACTACCACAGTTTTGTTTGGATTGTAAAGTTCATTTTATCTGTCATGGGGGCTGTCCTAAGAATCGGATAATTACTACTCCAGATGGTGAGCTTAATTATTTATGTGCAGGATACAAAAAGTTTTTTAATTATATAGAAAACTATTGTAAGCAAATTGTAGCTAATATAAAAAAACGCAAATCTCCTAATTTGATAATGAAAGAGATGCGCAAAATTCACAATCAAATTTGGGATATAGATAGTAATGATCCTTGTTCTTGTGGTAGTGGTCGCAAGTATAAGAAATGCTGTCAGCAAAGAAAAAATCCTAGGCATTCTGACATTTAAAAGTCCTGGTATTATCATAGTGAAAAAACTCTACCTACTTGTGCGTAACTGTTGACAAATAATATAATAAAGGGTAGAATATTTATAAGAGAGAAGAAAAATTTTGACCTCATTTGAAACGGTTCAAAAAAATTACTAAAAGTCTAAAGACTATTATTTTTCTTTGAATTTTATTTTTATTTGAAACGATTCAAATATATAACTAAATTAAGATAAAATAATTTTTTTATACATAAATAATTGGAGTTGTAGATCACTATGAAAAAAAATAAGAAAGCAAATGTGATATATGTATTTGCAGATCAATTAAGTATGATAGCTTTAGAGAATCAGAATTGTCAAAATGGACTTAGAACTCCTAATATAGATTTTTTGGCTAAACATGGAGTTAAGTTCAATAATAGTTATTGTAGTACTCCACAATGCTCTCCGTCACGTTCATCTATGTTTACTGGATTATTTCCTCATAAGACTGGTGTTGTGGGTAATATTAACACTCCTAATTCTAAAGACTTAGATACTAATTTAACAATTGCTAGCTACTTAAAGCAAAATGGTTATAAAACTCCTTATGTAGGAAAATGGCACTTGGGGGGGAGACCTAGAGGAGTCTATTACAAGTCATGGTTTTGACTTTTATATGGCTGATGGAATTAGTAATGGAGGAGAAGATATTCCTAAAAGTTATGCGGCACTTAAATTTATCGAAGAGGCACAGCATGACGAAAAACCCTGGTTTTTAACAGTATCATATAATCAACCACATGATATTTATGCTGTAAAACGTAGTATGAGACAAGATAGATTTAATTTTGATCTTGAAAATATTGAATTACCTAAAAATTTTATAGATGATTTAAGTACTAAGCCTGTAGTTCAGGCTCTATTTAGGGATGAAGATCAGGGAGAGGCATTAAAAGATTTTACTGAAGAAGATTGGAAGTATTATATAGCATATTATAACTATTTAGTAGAATTTCTTGATCAACAAATAGGCAAATTAATTGATAAATTAAAAGAGACAAATCAATTTAAAAATACTATTTTTGTTTTCACTTCAGATCATGGTGATATGATGGCTTCTCATGGAACACCGTATAAAGGACCAATGATGTATGATGAATTGATTAAGATTCCTTTAATAATCAGCTGGCCAGGAGTTATACCTGCTAATCAAGAAAGAAATCAATTATCGACTAATGTGGATCATTTTCCTACCATATGTGACTTGCTTGATTTAGAGATACCTGAAGAAATTGATGGCAAGTCTTTGAAAATAGCTATATTTGAAAATGAAAGTATAGATAGAGATTTTGTAGTGGTGGAATATTATTCTAAACAAAAATGGATTAATCCAATACGAACATTAGTAAACGATAAATATAAATATAATTTATACTTATCAGGGGAAGAAGAATTATATGATTTACAAGAAGATTCTTCAGAAATTAAGAATCTGGCTGGCAAAGAAGATTATGAAAAAACAAAGGCAAAACTTAAGGAAAATTTGATAAATTGGATTAAAAAAAATGCTGATCCTTTCTTTACTTATGATTTTACAGACAGAGATGGAAATCTATTTGAAGGTTAACTTAGAAAATTTTTATTTCAGAATAAGGATTATCTACAGTTGATTTACCTATTTTAATTACTAATTAAAGGAGTGTTCTTCATATGGGAGGAAAAGAGAAATTTAATTGGGGTTGGAAGTTTTATAAAGGAGATATAAAAGGGGCAGAAGTAGTCTCTTTTAATGACAAGAACTGGAAAACAATTGATTTGCCTCATGATTGGAGTATAGAAGGTCCTTTTAAAAAAGAGTATGCAAGTGGAAATGCTTATTTGCCTGGAGGTGTTGCCTGGTATCGTAAACACTTTAAATTAGAGGATGATAAGAAAGATAAAAAAGTCTATATTGAATTTGATGGGGTTTATAAAAATAGTGAGGTATGGATTAATGGGAATTATTTAGCTAAGAGATCTAATGGTTATATATCATTTTCTTATAATCTTTCGTCTTATTTAAATTATGGGGAAGAAGAAAATATTATTGCAGTAAGGGTTGATCATTCTAATGTGGCAGACTCTCGTTGGTACACGGGTTCAGGTATATATCGTAACGTACATTTAATTACAAAAGATAAAATACATATAAAAAAATATGGTACTTATATTACAACCCCAGAAATATTACGAGATAAAGCTGTAGTAAAAGTAGAAACTACTCTAGTAAATAACTATAAAGAGGAAGAAGAAGTAAGTATAAAAAATACAGTTTTAAATCAAGCAGGAGAAATAGTAGCAAGTCTTGAAAGCAAGAAAAATATAAAAGCCAATAGCCAACTAAAGATTGAGCAAAAGCTTAACTTGAGTAATCCTGTCCTGTGGTCTGTTGATAACCCTTATCTATATAAGATTGAAAGTAAGTTAATTAACAAGACAAAAATCTTGGATACTAATCTAAGCAGCTTTGGAATTCGCTATTTTAATTTTGATGTTGAAAGAGGTTTTTTTCTTAATGGTAAGAACATGAAATTGAAAGGAACTTGTTTGCATCATGATGCTGGTGCTCTAGGAGCTGCAGTTCCTGAGAAGGTATGGATAAGAAGGCTTAAGCTATTAAAAGAAATGGGTTGTAATGCTATTAGAACTAGTCATAATCCACCTGCTCCTGAATTCCTTGATCTTTGTGATAAGATGGGATTTTTAGTACAGGATGAAGCATTTGATGAGTGGGAGTTTGCAAAAAACAAGTGGGTAGATGGTCGTGATGTAGGTGAACCTGAATTATATGGATATGCAGAAGCTTTTGAAGAAGATCATGAAAAAGATCTAAGGGATATGATTTTAAGAGACAGAAATCATCCATCTATAATATGCTGGAGTATTGGTAATGAAATTGATTATCCTAATGATCCTTATTCACATCCTGTTTTAAAAGGTGACTATCATTCAAGTGCTCCAGCTGCTGAAAGAATGGGTGAAATAGCCAGAAAATTGACTAATATAATAAAGGAAATTGACAAGACTAGACCTGTAACAGCAGCTCTGGCTTGTGTAGAAATGTCCAATCAAACAGATTTTCCAGATGTTCTTGATATAGTTGGCTATAATTATCAGGAAAATCGTTATACTGATGACAAAAGAGAGTTTCCAGCACGAGTCATTTATGGTAGTGAAAATAGTAGAAGGCTAGAAGCCTGGCTGGCAGTTGAAAATAATGAATATATTTCAGGTCAATTTCTCTGGACCGGTATTGATTTTTTAGGTGAAGCAGGACGTTGGCCCAACAGGAATTCAAGAGCAGGGTTATTAGATTTGGCTGCCTTTAAAAAAGCTGAATATTATTTCAGGCAGAGTCTCTGGTCTAAAACCCCTATGTTAAAGCTTTTATCAATAGATTTAGATAGAGTGAAAAAAAATAATACACTTAATTGGCAAAAAGATGTTAAGGATCACTGGAATTGGGAAGGGAAAGAAGGAAAAAAGATCAGAGTTATTTGCTGTACTAACTGTCAAGAAATTGACTTATATTTTAATGGGAAATTCTTTGCTAGTAAGCAATTACGTGATTTTAAGGAAAGGTATATTTATTGGGATATTCCCTATGAAAAAGGTGTTATCAAAGCCGTGGCAAAAGAAAATGGTAAGGAAATACTTTTTGATGAGATGCAAACTACAGGTCAAGGAGTAAAACTTCAAATGAGATCAGATACTAAAGTTTTGATATCTGATGGAGAAGATATCGCTCATGTAGAAGTAAATGTAGTTGATCAGCATGGTAAACTGGTTTCTAATGCAAAAAACCTGATTTACTGTAGTATCGATGGTCCAGGAAAAATATTAGGAATAGAAAATGGAGATAGCCAAAGTCATGAAGATTATCAAGGAAAGCAGAGAAAGGCTTATAAAGGAAAGGTCTTAGTTTATATTCAGGCTTGTAAGGAGGTAGGAGAAATTGCGGTGAAAGTCTCTTCTACAGATTTGGAATCTGATAGCTTAATTATTAAAAACATTAATAAATATAAGGAGAATCATCTCCAGGTACCGAAAAACTAAAAAGGTGGTGAAAACCTGGTTATAAAGCATAGTAAGCAGATTATAACCAGCTTTTAATGAAGAAATTATTGAGAATGGTAATCATGTTTCTTTTTGTGATAGTTTTAGTTATTTTTGTTAAAGAAAAAGAGAATATTTTGGCAGATGATATTGATCAAAAAAATAGATCTGAAAATCCTAATATTATTTATATTTTGGCTGATGATGCTGGTTATGGAGATTTAAGTTCTTATGGTCAGGAAAAATTTGAAACACCAAATATTGATAGACTGGCAGAGGAAGGGATGAAATTTTCTCAACATTATGCAGGTAGTACAGTGTGTGCTCCTTCTCGATCCACATTGATAACAGGACAGCATACGGGAAATACATATGTCAGAGGTAATAGGGGTAATCCCGATGCTGCTGGTGATTTACCTCTTCCCCATGAAAAAATTACCCTTTTAGATTTACTGAATGAAGCAGAGTATGTAAGTGCTGCTTATGGTAAATGGGGTCTTGGTTATCATGGTACTGTGGGAGATCCTTTAAGGCATGGTTTTGATGATTTTTTTGGATATTATGGACAGGGACATGCTCATAATCATTATCCTGATCATGTCTATCATAATGGGGAAAAAATTGAGCTTAATGGGGAAATTCATACACAAACATTAATTATGGATTATGCTCTGGATTTTATAAAAAATAATCAAGACCAAGCTTTCTTTTTATATTTACCTTTACTAATTCCACATGCTGCCATGCAAGCACCTGAGGATTATATGGCAGCATATAGAGAAAAATGGCCACAGTTTGAAGACAAGACTGCGCAATATGGTGGAGTAACTATTAATAACCCCATCGCAGGTTTTGCAGCAATGATGACTATGCTTGATGATGATGTTGGTAGAATATTAGACCTGCTAGAAGAACTTGGAATTGATGATAATACAATTGTTATGTTTACAAGTGATAATGGTCCACATCATGAAGGTGGTCATGATCCAGATTTTTTCAATAGTTATGGCCCTTTAAGGGGTTATAAGCGTGATTTATATGAAGGTGGTATTAGAGTTCCTAAACTTGTAAGGTGGCCGGATAAAATTGAAGCTGGTTCATTAACAGATCATCCTTCTGCTTTTTGGGACTTGATGCCGACAATTGCTGATATAATTAATGTAAAAGCACCACATGATATTGATGGTATAAGTTATTTGCCAGTATTATTGGGAAATGAAGATCAGCAGGAAAGCCACGATTATTTGTATTGGGAATTTTTTGAGCGTGGAGGTAGAAGGGCGGTTTTGCTAGATGGTATCTGGAAAGGCATACAGTTGCATGTTAATGATGATCCTGAAGGACATATTTACCTTTATAATCTAGAAAATGATCTTGCTGAAGAAAATGACATTTCTCACTATCACCCAGAAATTGTAGCAGAAATCAAAAGTATCTTTGAGGAAGCAAGGACAGAATCAAATTATTTTAGATTTGATTGGGAACCTTTGTTTATTGATTATATTAATGATAAACCAGAAGGCGACAAATTGGATCAAAGAAATTGGGGAATAGTCGAGGTTAGCAGTGAATCAGTCTTTAATGATAGAATTGCTCTAAAGGCAATTGATGGTCAGAATAATACTAACTGGCATACGGCATGGAGAAATCAGGATCCTGTTCCTGAGCATCCACATCATTTAATAATAGATTTAGGAGCTAATTATCAAGTTGATGGTATTGCTTACTTACCGAGACAGGATAATAATTTAAATGGCACTTTAGTAGAATTCAAAATATATAGTTCATTAAATAATATAGACTATGAAAAAGTAAAACTAGTTGATAATTTGCCTCTGGATCCTAATAAAAAAGTCATAAGTTTTCCTTCTATAGAAACACGTTATTTAAAAATTAAAACAATAAAGTCGAATGGCCCCTGGGCGTCTGCGGCGGGTATATATTTTTACGGTAAATGATTTAGATATTTGTAATGAAAGGAGAAATAAATATTATATTTAAAATATCTAGTGTATTGAAAGGAGATAATTTTATGAGTAGCTTTAAAAGTAAAGAAATTTTATATGGTGGGGATTATAATCCAGATCAGTGGCCCCGTGAGGTATGGGAAGAAGATATTCGCTTAATGAAACACTATGGTGTTAACACAGTTACTTTACCAGTCTTCTCCTGGGCTAAATTACAGCCAGCTGAAAATGAATATAATTTTGACTGGTTAGATGATATATTGGGTTTGTTGGCAGATAATGAAATTAAAGTGATAATGGCCACACCGACAGCTGCACAACCAGCCTGGATGTCAAAAAAATATCCAGATATTTTACCGATTGATCAAAGTGGTAAAAAAATGAAACATGGAGGAAGAGTTAATTTTTGTCCGAATAGTGATAGTTATCGTAAGTTTTCTACTAAGATTGCTGCTAAAATGGCAAAAAGATATCAGAATTATTCTGGATTGCTTCTCTGGCATATAAACAATGAATATGGTGGTTATTGTTATTGTGATAATTGCCGAGATGCCTTTCGTGACTGGCTTAAAGATAAGTATAAAAAGATAGAGGAATTAAATAAATCCTGGTACACGAATTTCTGGGGACATACTTTCTATAAGTGGGATGAAATTGAAATTCCTTCTGAACTAAGTGAGATTTTACCTGGAAGATTAGGAGATAGAGATGGGACAAATTTTCAGGCGATAGCTACAGACTATAAGAGGTTTATGTCTGATAGCATTCTGGAGTGTTTTATTAATGAAAAAAAAGTCATAAAAGAATATACACCTGATATTCCTGTTACAACTAATATCTGGGGTATATCAGACAAATTGGATTTATTTAAATGGGCTGAACATAATGATATTTGTTCCTGGGATAATTATCCTACAAATAAAGATAAGCCTGGCGATATAGCTTTTAGACATGATGTAATAAGATCACTGAAAGATGGAAGTCCATTTATTTTGATGGAGCAAACACCAGGGCAACAAAATTGGCAGGACTATAATGCACTAAAGAGACCTGGTGTTATGAGACTACTAAGTTATCAAACAATTGCCCATGGTGCAGATGGTATCTTATTCTTTCAATGGCGTCAGTCAAAAGGAGCCTGTGAAAAATATCATGCAGCTATGGTACCTCATGTAGGCCATGAAAATACCCGAACCGGTAGGGAATTAGCTCAACTTGGTAACGAATTTAAAAATTTAGCTGAGATTGTTGCTTCTACAACAAAAGCTGAGGTAGGGATTATTTTCGACTGGCCTAGCTGGTGGTCTTTGGAATATTCCAGTGGTCCAAGTATAGATCTTAAGTATCCCGAACAGGTGCAGAAATATTATCGTGCTTTATACAATCAAAATATCTCAGTAGATATTATTAAGCCTGATGCTGATCTTAGTAAATATAAAATAATTTTAGCCCCTGTATATTATATGGTTGAAGATAAAGCTATTAAAAATATCAATAATTTTGTAGAAAATGGTGGTGTATTCCTTACAACTTTTATGAGTGGTATGGTAGATGAGAATGACCAGGTCAGATTAGGTGGTTATCCAGGTGCTTTCAGAGATTTACTGGGAATCTGGGTTGAGGAAATAGATGCCCTTTATCCTGATATGTACAATGAAATAGTTTTAGATAAGAAAATAGATAATTTAAATGGAAAATACAAAAGTAAATTGATATGTGATGTGATGCATGCCAGAGAAGCAGAAGTTATAGCTAGATTTGAAAAAGATTATTATCAGGGGCAGCCTGCAGTTACTGAAAATAGCTATGGCAAAGGTAAAGCAGTATATATTGGAACAGATGCAGAAATAAAGTTATTAGAAGGATTAATAAAATATTATTGTGATAAAGAAAATGTTTGCCCTATTATGGAAAGCCCTGAAGGGGTAGAAATAGCCCAAAGAAGTAAAGATGGAAAAAATTTCACCTTTGTATTAAATCATAATGATTTAGAATCAGAGTTGGACCTTCCTGAAGGCAATTACCTAGATTTAATTACTAATAAGACAGTAAGTGGAACAATAAAAATTGCAAAAAAAGATGTCTTGATATTAAAAGAGATATAAATTTTAATAAGTGTTTGATATTTTTAAACAAAGGAGATGTAGAATATATGATTGAAGTGATTATAAAAAACGAAGTTTTCTGGAGAGATACAAATGGAGATAAAATTAGTGCACATGGCGGGGGTATTATAAAACAAGGAAATTTTTACTATTGGTTTGGAGAAAATAGACATGGTATTAAAAAAGTGTCTTGCTATCGTTCCAAAGATCTAAAAAATTGGGAATTCAGGAATGATGTTTTATGTATTGATGCTGAAACAAAGCCTCACTATATTGAAACAGATTTAGATCTAAATCCTCTTGATGTAGAGGGAGGGGCAAATATAGAAAGACCTAAGGTTTTATACAATGAAAAAAGTAAAAAATATGTTATGTGGATGCACTATGAAAATGGCAAAAATTATAAAGCTGCAAGAGCAGCAGTGGCTATCAGTGATACTATAGATGGTGATTATACTTACTTAGGAAGCTTCAGACCTGAAGGTTATATGTCAAGGGACTGTACTTTGTTTAAGGATGACGATGGAACAGCTTATTTTATATCTGCTGCCAGAAATAATGCTGATATGCATATTTATAAACTCAGTGATGATTATTTAAGTATTGATTCTTTTATACAAAAATTATGGCCTGGGAAATATAGAGAAGCACCAGCTCTGGTAAAAAAAGATGATTATTATTTTATGATGACATCAGGTTGTACTGGATGGCATCCTAATCAGGGTAAGTATGCTTATACAAAAGACATTGCTGGAGAGTGGTCACAGTTGAAAGATATTGGGGATGAGACGACATATGATTCCCAATCAACATACATCCTTCCTGTAGACGAAAAAGAATCAAGAACTTATCTTTATATAGGAGATAGGTGGGATCCAGATAATTATCACAATTCTAAATATATTTTTTTAAAAATCAAATTCCCATCAAAAACAACAATGACAATGGATTATGCAAATGAAATTAAGGTATACACAAAGGAGTGATTAAATTGACTAAAAAAACAAATATTATTTTTATTTTAATTGACGATATGGGATGGAAAGATTTAAGTTGTTATGGAAGTGACTTTTATGAGACCCCAAATATTGATAGACTGGCAAAAGAAGGAATGCTTTTTACAGATGCATATGCAGCCTGCCCAGTTTGTTCACCTACTCGTGCAAGTGTCATGTCAGGTAAATATCCTGCAAATGTAGGTGTAACTGATTGGATTGGTGCTCATACAAAGGGTAAACTAATTGATGCACCATATATAGATCATCTTCCACTGGAAGAAAAGAGTGTTGCTACATCTTTAAAAAATGGAGGATATGTTACCTGGCATGTTGGAAAGTGGCATTTGGGTGGTAGAGAATATTACCCTGATAAACATGGTTTTGATGTGAACGTTGGGGGTTGCCATCAGGGACGTCCAAGTGATGGTTACTTTAGTCCCTATAATATTGAAAATCTTGAAGATGGACCTGAAGGAGAATATTTAACTGATCGTTTAACTACAGAGGCAATAAATTTGATTAAAAAAAATGATGAAAAACCATTTTTCTTGAATCTTGATTATTATACTGTTCATACTCCAATTCAAGCAAAAGAAGAATATATTGCAATGTATAAAGAAAAAGCTTGTAAGATGGGGCTTGATAAAGTAAAAACCTTTGAAGAAGGAGAGTTGTTTCCCTGTGAACACAAAAAAAATAAAAGAGTTAAACGCCGTTTAGTCCAATCAAATCCAGTGTATGCTGCTATGATTCATAGTTTAGATGAAAATATAGGTCGTTTACTTGCGGCCCTGGAAGAATGTGGTGAGTTGGATAATACAGCCATCTTTTTCACATCTGATAATGGTGGCTTAGCTACTGCAGAAGGTTCTCCTACATCTAATGCCCCTTTAAATGAAGGTAAAGGTTGGATGTATGAAGGAGGTACCCGGGAGCCATTGTTGGTAAGATGGCCTGGAGTAGTAGAAGCAGGAAGCAGTTGTGAGGTTCCAGTTAGCAGCCCTGATTTCTATCCAACTTTCTTAGAGATAGCCGGCTTGCCATTAATACCTGAGCAACATGAGGATGGACTAAGTATTATGCCTTTACTCAAAGGTGGAGATAAACTTGATAGGGAAGCTATCTACTGGCATTATCCTCATTATGGTAATCAGGGAGGTACACCTGGTTCTTCAATTAGAATGGGCGATTATAAATTAATAGAGTTTTTTGAAGATGGAAAGGTTGAATTGTATAATCTTCGTAAGGATATAGGAGAAAAGAATGATATTGCTGAGCAGGAAATTGAGATGGTCAATAAAATGAAGGCTATGCTTGCTGAATGGCGTGAAAGTATAGAGGCTAAAATTCCAGAAGAAAATTCCGACTTTGAGCCATGGAGATAAGAAAATGTAGTATTCATTGTCTAGATTTTGTCTATAGTTAATAAAAATAGGAGGTAATCTAAATGAATAAATTAAAATTGACTATAAATTAAATCTAAAACTCTGGAACTATGAAGAAAATGAAGTTGTCATTTCATGGGATAGTGATAGCAAAAGCGAAGGTATGACTATAATAGAAAAATATATAACAGAAGCTTTAAATAAAGCGACTAATAAATATGATCCTGATGAGCATGGTAATTATATTGTTTTTGTAGATCCAGTGTTTAGGAAATTAAATGAAGGAGAAATAGAGAAAGCGGGTTTTTCAGACGCAAAAGAGGCTTTTCTGGATATAATATATAGGATTGCCTTAAGTGGTCCAATGAAACCACATCAAAAGTCTATGGAGAGTGTAAAAGATATTTTTACAGAAAGTGCCTTTTATACTGAAATTATAAGTCAAGACTTAAAAAATACCTTTTCACAAAGATATTATAGAGATGATGAGGAAAAATATATTTTTAAATATAATGGATTAGAGCAAAAAGTTTATACTTATAGAATTTCAGGTAATATGTGGAGATATTTTGTTAGGATAAAAGATTTTAGTTCAGGTAATGAAGCTTATATCGTTCTCGGCGATAATAAAAGTGAGAATATCTTATAATAAGTTGGTAAATATTTATTTTAGAAACAATTAACTTAAGTAACTAAAATTGAAATATTATAAGCTATATCTAAACAATATTAAGTAGTACATACTAAAAGGAGAATATCATGAAAAAAAATACAATTAAAATCAATACTGAAAACAAGTTCCAGCAGATTGATAACTTTGGCGCTTCAGGAGCCTGGTCTATCGATCCTATAGGTATTGAATGGGGCAAAGAAAAGAAAAATGAAATAGCTGATTTATTATTTTCTAAAACAAAGGGAATAGGTCTTTCATTATGGAGATTTAATATTGGTGCTGGAAGCACAAGAACTTGTGCTGACACGATTCCTGATCCCTGGAGAAGGGTTGAATGTTTCAAGGAGGAAGAAGATGGAGATTATGATTGGTCAAAACAGGCTGGTCAACAATGGTTTTTAGAAGCAGCTGCAGAAAGAGGTGTTGAACAATTTTTAGCATTTGTTAATAGTCCTCCTATTTGGGCTACGAAAAATGGTAAAGGACATCATTTAAAAGGGAACAAAGATTCTACAAATTTAAAAGAAGGTTATGAAGAAAAGTTTGCTAAATTTCTAGTAGATATCTTAAAGCATTTTGAAGAAGAAAAAGGTATTAAATTTGATTATATTAGTCCTGTAAATGAACCTACATGGAAATGGGAAGGGACACAAGAGGGTTGTCGTTATAATAATCAGCAGATTAAGAAAGTAATAAAAGTATTGGATAATTTTTTAAAACAGGAAGCTATTGATGTTGAGATTGATGCTCCAGAAGCAGTTGAGCTCAAAGCTCTTCTAGATGATGACTTATATAAGAAATTAACTGGGAAAGACGAAGTTTATAATAAAGGTTGTAATCAATTTGGTAAAGGAAAATATAGAGAATATATTAAGGACTTCCTGGGAGATCAAGAAATTAAAGAAATACTAGGTAATAAAGTTGCAGGACATTCGTACTGGTCAGATAATAACCTATATAAATTAAGAAAGTATCTTAAAGAAAATTTAGAAAGATATAATGGTAAATACTGGGCTTCAGAATATTGTATTATGAATAATGGTAGAGATATAGGAATGGATTCTGCTTTGAAGATGGCTAAGGTGATGCACTCTGATCTTGCAATTGCTAATGCTTCGGCCTGGCATTGGTGGTTAGCTTTATCGCCATATGATTTTAAGGATGGTTTATTATATACTGATTATACAGAAACTGGTGAAAAAAATATAATTACTTCAAAAATGTTTTGGACTTTCGGTAACTATAGCAAATTTATTAGACCAGGTGCAAATAGGGTTGAATTGAGAGTAGAGGATGACAGTGATTTAATGGGTTCAGCTTATATTGATAGTGATCAGGAAAGACTAGTAATGGTATTTGTTAATGATGGCAATAATGATATAGAAGTAAAATTTGATGTTAACTTTTCAAATGATAAAGCTATAGACAAATTAACACCACATCTAACTGACGAAGAGAACGATCTTCAAGAAAAATCTGCTATAAACATTGGTAGTACTTATAAAGTACCTAAGAAGTCTATACTTACTTTTACTGGAGACTTCCAGTAATAATTAATTTATCATTTAGAAATAAATTTTTAAAATCCAAGATATATGGAATTAGATTTATTAAAATAAAAAAGAAAAGGACTGAATTAAAGTGCCTCGAAAAAAAGCTAGAAAAATTGTCTTAATAATGACAGACACTCAAAGAACTGATTACTTAGGCTGTTATGGCAATGAGCATATGAAAACACCGAATTTGGATAGTCTTGCTGAGAAAGGCATTAGATTTGATAAAGCCTATTGTGCACAACCTGTCTGTGGTCCAACTCGTGCAGCTATTATGACAGGAGAATATCCTCATAGTAATGGCAGTTGGGCTAACAGTATGCCTTTAAATAAATTAAGTAGGACTCTAGGTGAAAGAATGCAGAAACAAGGATTTCATACAGCTCATATAGGGAAATGGCATCTAGATGGTGGTGATTATTTTGGTTTTGCAGAATGTCCTGCCGGTTGGGATCCTGAGTATTGGTATGATATGCGTTGTTACCTAGAAGAATTATCACCAGAAGATAGAAAACGTTCTAGAAAGCAAAAAACAATATATGATGATGATTTTGGTGAAGAAATGACTTATGGTCATAGATGCTCTAATCGGGCAATTGATTTTTTAGATAAGCACAATGATGAAGATTTTTTTCTGGTTGTATCATATGATGAGCCGCATCATCCATTTGTTTGTCCGCAAGAATATGTAGAGATGTATAAAGACTATAAATTTCCTTTAAGTGAAAACGTTTGTGATTCTTTGGAAGACAAACCAGAGCATCAAAAGGCCTGGGCTGGAAATAGTTTAAATAAAGATCAGAGTAAATTAAAAGAAGAGGGTATCGATATTTCTGCAAGATTAGGATGTAATAGTTTTGTTGATTATGAAATTGGCCGTGTATTGGATGCTATTGATGAAACTGCATCAGATGCTTTAGTTATATATATATCTGATCATGGGGAGGCCTTACAGAACCATCGTATAGATGGCAAAGGTGCGGCAATGTATGATGAAATAACTCGTGTTCCTTATATTATTAAATGGCCTGGAGTTGTTCCGGAAAATAGTGTGTGTAAGTATCCTGTATCACATATAGATTTGGCACCTACAATATTGGAAGCAGCAGGTATTGAAATACCAAATCCTATTCAAGGAAATAGTCTTTTGAAAACTTTAGAAGATCCTTTAATTAAGTCTCAGACAGAAATCTTTATAGAATTTAATAGATATGAAATAGATCATGATGGTTTTGGGGGCTTCCAGCCAATAAGATGTGTTTTGGATGGAAGGTATAAATTGGTTATTAATTTACTAACAAGTGATGAATTATACGATTTAGAGAAAGATCCGCTAGAGATGAATAATTTAATAAATACTAAAGAATATAAAAAGATACGTAATGATTTGCATGATCGTCTTTTGAATTGGATGAATGAATCCCGTGATCCTTTCCGTGGTTATTATTGGGAAAGAAGACCGTGGAGAGAAGATGCTAGTGAGGCTACATGGGCTTATACAGGTATGACTAGACAGAGAAAACCTGATGTGAATGAAAAGAGACAGTTAGATTATCATACAGGCTTAGAAATGGAAAAGGCAACACGTAAAAAGTAATGTTTTATATGAATTGCTTATAAGAAAATATTTATTTAATATATTAGTTAACTTAAACTTCTCACATATATAATTTCTTAGTACCTTGAATTATCAATATTTAGAAAGCTTAAAAGTAAAAATGTTTTTTTAAGCAGTTAGTGCGAGACGTTCAACTAATTTTTTTGTTAGTACTTATAAGAATGTTGCCTGTTTTCGACTTGCTAAGATCATATATTATAGCGCTGGAGAGTTTGGTCATATTTCAATAGTGGAAGAAAGCTCACTATGTAGTTGTGGTAATTCTGGCTGTCTGGAAGCCTTAATTTCCACGGTGATGATTTTGCTAATATTGATCATTATTTATTGGGATTAATAAAAAAGAAGGTAAGAGAAAAATCTCTGGATATACCAGGTAAGAGTGTCTGGATTACTTTTACTGATTATGGTAAAAAAGTAGGTGCTATAGGTGCAGCTACTATGGTTTTAGAAGAAATATTTAAAGTAGAGGAGTGAGGAAATGAATTATTTAGTTACAGGTGGTGCTGGTTATATCGGGAGTCACGTTGCTAAAAAATTGTTGGCAGCAGGTCATCAGGTGGTAGTTTATGATAACCTTAGCAAAGGACATCCTGAAGCAATAATAGGTGGTAAATTTGTTAAAGGGGATTTGGCTGATACTGAATTATTATCAAAGACAATGAATGAAGAAAAAATTAATGCCGTGATTCACTTAGCTGCAGATAGTCTTGTTGGAGAATCTATGGTCAATCCAGGTAAGTACTATGCTAATAATGTCTGTAATGGTCTGAACCTGCTTGAAGCTATGCTGGCTAATGAAGTTAAATATATAGTTTTTTCTTCAACAGCCGCTGTTTATGGTGAGCCAGAAGAAGTTCCAATCAAAGAAGATCATCCTACTAGACCGGGAAATACTTATGGAGAAAGTAAATTGTTTTTTGAAAAAATGCTAGCCAGATATGATCAAATTCATGGTTTTAAATATGCTTCATTACGATATTTTAATGCTGCTGGAGCCGATCCTCAGGGAAGAATTGGTGAAGCACATGATCCGGAATCTCACTTGATTCCTATCGTATTACAAAAGGCCCTTGCTATTAGAGAAAAGCTCTATATTTTTGGAGATGACTATCCTACTAGAGATGGTAGCTGTATCAGAGACTACATTCATGTAGATGATCTGGCTGATGCTCATCTATTGGCTGTAGAGGCCTTAATCAAAGGTATGGATAGCAGAATATATAATCTGGGTAATGGAGAAGGATATTCTGTTAAAGAGGTAATTAACACAGCTTCAGAAGTAGTAGGTAAAGAGATTGAAGCTGAGATTGGTGAAAGAAGAGGAGGAGATCCGGCGAAATTGGTAGCAAGTTCAGAAAAGATTAAGAATGAGTTAAAATGGCAGCCTAAATATTCTGATTTAAAAACTATTATTGAAACAGCCTGGAACTGGCATAGGAAGGGTGAATTTAACGGAAATGAAGAAAACTAAAGTAAAAAAAGATGATGGTAGATATTTAATATATTATAATTTTGAAGAAAAAGAATTAGCTGACAAAGAAGCTAAAACAGAAGCTAAAACAGAAGCTAAAACAGAAGCTAAAAATGAAGATAGAAAAGAAAATTAAAGCCAGAAAAATTAAACTAAGAAAAATTAAACAATATTAGGAGGGAAATAGATGTCTGAATTAAGATGGGATCCAATAAATAAGGAATGGATAATTACAGCTACACATAGGCAGAACCGAACTTTTAAACCACCTAAGGATTTTTGTCCTTTGTGTCCAACACAAGAGGGCGGTTTTCCTACGGAAGTACCGGAAGAATATGATTTAGTAGTTTTTGAAAATAAGTTTCCTTCATTAAAAGTAAATCCAGGTTTGCCTGGAATAGAAGGTAGTGAGCTATATCCGGTAGATAAGGCTGAAGGTATTTGCGAAGTTGTATTATTCACCTCTGAACATGGGGGTACTATGTCAAAAGAGCCTTTAAACCGTTATCAAAAGCTAATTAAAGTCTGGCGGGATAGATATCAGGAATTAGGAAGTAAAGATTTTATAGATTATGTCTTTATTTTTGAAAATAAGGGAGAAGAGGTAGGGGTTACCCTTGAACATCCCCATGGGCAAATATATGCTTATCCATTTATTCCACCAAAGATTAAAAAAGAGTTAGACTCCAGTAAAGAACATTTTAATGAAAAAG
Organism: Halanaerobiaceae bacterium ANBcell28; assembly: GCA_037623315.1. Lineage (GTDB taxonomy): Bacteria > Bacillota > Halanaerobiia > Halanaerobiales > DTU029 > JBBJJH01. The sequence continues at coordinate 24,431 of JBBJJH010000016.1, read as the reverse complement.
GTGAATGTTTATTTTGCAAGGTAATTAATGAGGAAAGAAATGCTGGTAGTAGAATCGTTCTTGAAAATGATTCTTTTACTGCAATAGTACCTTTTTTTGCTCGTTATACCTATGAGGTTCATATTTATGCTAATTCTCACCTGCCTTCCTTTAATCACTTTAGTGAAAAAGAAGAAAAAGATTTAGCAGAAATAATGAAAACTATGTTGATGAAATATGATAATCTTTTTGACTTTACCTTTCCATATATTATGTCAATTCATCAACAGCCTACAGATGGTAGTGGCTCAGAATATTCCCATTTTCATATAGAGTTTTATCCACCGTATCGTACAGAAAACAAGTTAAAATATCTTGCAGGTAGTGAAGCAGGAGCTGGTGCTTACATTAACAATTCTCTGGCTGAGGATAAGGCAAAAGAATTACGGGAAATAGAAATTGACTAAAAAAACAGAAGGGTAAATACAAAAAAGAGGTGAATATAAGATGGATATCGATAAATTATGGGATATATTTTATAAAAAATTTGAAGATACAGGGTTAAGCAAAGGACTTTTCGCAGCACCTGGTCGGGTAAACCTAATTGGTGAACATACAGATTATAATGATGGTTTTGTTTTACCAATGGCTATTGATAAAAAGATGCAGATGATAGTACAATTAAGAGATGATCAGTTAGTTCAGGCCTATTCACTGGATTACAATCAAAAAATTGTCTTTTCTTTAGTAGACCTAGAATTTGAAAAAGATAAGATGTGGGCTAATTATATTAAAGGTGTTATTGATCAATTGCAGCAGGATAAAGTTCAATTAAATGGATTTAATTTAATTTTCACAGGGGATATTCCTCAGGGGTCAGGTTTAAGCTCATCTGCTGCTCTAGAAGTTGCTACTGCTTATGCTCTGTCTGCATTGCATGGTCTGGATATTAAGGGTGTAGAAATGGCCCTTCTTTGTCAGCGAGCAGAGAATAACTTTGTAGGAGTAAATTGTGGTATTATGGATCAATATATTTCCCGTCTTGGCAAAAAGGATCATGCCCTGATGATAGACTGTAGAACTAATGAATATGAGTTAATTCCTTTTATCAGTAAAAATTATAAAATTGTTATTGTTAATTCTAAGGTTGAAAGGGGATTGGTTGATTCAGAATATAATCAAAGAAGGGCTGAATGTGAAAAAGCAGTTGAATTTTTCAGTAAAAAATTAGATCATAAAATAAGAGCTCTAAGAGATGTTAGCCTTGATGAATTCAATAAATATAGTGATCAATTAGAGGAAGTTGTCAGGAAAAGAGCCAGACATGTTATTAGTGAAAATAACCGAGTTTTAACAGCAGTTGCTGCTTTGAAAAATAATGATTTTAGCAGTTTTGGAAAATTGATGAATGATTCCCATATTAGTCTCAGAGATGATTATCAGGTTAGCTGTCAAGAATTGGATTTACTGGTTGAACTGGCTCTAGAGCAGAAAGGTGTATTAGGCTCTAGAATGACAGGGGCTGGTTTTGGTGGTTGTACTGTCAGTTTACTAGAGAAAAAAGAAGTAGATGATTTTATAATCAAAATTTCTCAAAGATATAGGGGTGAAACTGGTATCGAACCAGATATTTATATCAGTAGTCCGGCTGATGGACCTAGAAAGCTAGAGTAATCTGTGAAGCTAATAAGAAATTTCGTAACAGTAAAAAGGGTTTTTGACTAAATCATCAATTATGTTCAAGCTTGCAATATCAATTGTTTTTACCAATAAAATTTATCACCTAAGAGCTGGTAAAGAATCTTTGAAAATGTAGAAAAGGAAGCCCGAATCCTTTATAATAATAGTAACCACACTACTAAAAGGAGGGCTTCCCTAATGGATATTATATTATAAAATAAAACGGATTTAAACCCATATTTAAATCATTCAAGGTGGTAATTTAACTTCAGATTCTGGAGTTTTACTGTATAAAGATTTGACAATAAAATTGGTTGTAAAATTAACAAATAAGCTTGACAAGCTTATTTACTTAAGATATACTTGTGTAGACAAGATGAACACTTATTCAAATTAAACCATTTATGCAGGGGTTTTTGCTGGTTAAATAAGCAAAAAATTTTAACCCTAAAACTTGTCTACACAAGATGGCAAATCTTGTATTTTTTTTAGGAAAGTTAGTGTTTGTTATATGTTTTTAAAACTATATGCTTTTAAAGAGAGAAGGGGTAAATAATAATGAGTATACTTGGTTTAGAGCTAGGAATGGTTTTATTGATCTTATTACTTGGATTTAACACGGGGGTTTTAAGTGCGTTTTTTGGGGTAGGTGGTGCCTTTATAGTTACTCCATCATTAAATTTTTTAGGATTTTCTATGGTACAGGCAGGAGCAACAGCTTTATCTTTTGGAACAATTACTGCTTCGGTAGCTGGTTTTAAACATTATCTAAAGAAAAATGTTATATTTAAAGTAGGAATTATTATAGCTATTACTGCAACTATAGGAGTGGCCTTATCAGAGCCTTTATATATTCATTTGAATTACTTAGGACTTGCAGATAATATTTCCAGATATCTTTATATAGTAATGTTACTTTCATTAGGCATTATGCCTTTACTAAAGAAAAGGGTAAATACATCAAAAAATGATAACATTTCCCATAGCAATGATAATCCTAATTTTTTCCAAAAATATTTAATAAAAAGCTCAAAATTTGATCTTGAAAAAAAAATATGCTCTGTTGGCTTATTTAATATGGTAATAGTTGGACTTCTAGGAGGTTTTGTTAAAGTATTCATGGGCGTTTGTGGTGGGTTTTTTCTAGTACCTATGTCTGTTATGTTTTTAAATATGAAAATTCATAAAGCTGTAGGGACAAGCTTATTAGTAATACTATTATCAAATATATATGCAGTATACTTACGGTTATCAGGTGGTAATATACAAATTGCCCCAATCATATTTTTGGCACTCACTGCATATTTTGGCATAAAGATAGGTTCAAAATCTATTAGCAATATTAACGGTAGTGAACTACAAGTTTTTTATTCGTCTTTTTTGCTAGCAATGGTAATTGGTTTAATTATGATGCAACTAGGATATGAAAGAAGAGCCATGATTTATAATTTTACTTTAATTACTTTTGTAACTACAATTATAATTATTAAGTATTATTTTGAATTTAACTTAATATATAATAGATTTTTTAAAAAGAGATTTATTTTATTAGTTAAGAATAATAAAAAAATAAGGACTTTATACTATAAAATGAAATAATTTGAATGTTTAAATAGTAAATAATAAAAGAAAATGTCTTTTCAAGAAGCAAATTTTTATATATAATTGATGTAAAAGGAGTTCTATATTTTAAATGTTTTTTAATTTTAAAAATTAAGGGGTATTGCAGATGACTGAAATTAATTTTGACGATAAAGATAAATCATTTAAACTCAAGAAAAGATTTTTTAATGTCATGGTTTTCCCCAGTGGGCCTGCCTGTAATCTTAACTGTGATTATTGTTATTACCTGGATAAAATTGATTCTTATTCCAGTGATACTTCTTTTAAAATGGATTATAACTTAATTGAAAACTTTACCAAGCAATATATTGAAGCTCAACCGGGCCCTTTTGTTAATTTTGGCTGGCAGGGTGGAGAACCTACTTTGAGAGGGCTAGAATTTTTTAAAAAGGCAGTAGAATTACAGGAAAAATATTTGCCTGAAGGCTGGAAATGCCAGAATAGCTTTCAAACTAATGCTCTTTTAATTGATGAAAAGTGGTGTCAGTTTTTTAGTGATAACAATTTCCTTCTGGGTGTTAGTATTGATGGACCTGACTGGATTCATGATCACTACCGCAAGGATAAAAAAGGGGTCAGTACTCATCAAAAAGTAGTGGAGTCTATTAAGCTTTTACAGAAATATAAGGTAGATTTTAATATACTATGTGTGGTAAATGATCTTAATGCTAAATATCCACTGGAGATATATAATTTTTTTAAAGATTTAGCTATTGATTTTATTCAATTTATTCCTATTGTGGAGAATGATAGTAATGGCAATCTTAATCATTCAGTTAAGCCAGAAGATTATGCTTACTTTTTGATTTCTATATTTGATCAGTGGTTAAAAAATGATTATGGCCAAATTAATATACAGATCTTTGAAGAGGCGGTTCGAGTATGGGCTGGTTATAAGGCAGGATTATGTGTCTTTTCTAAGACTTGTGGTAATGCGGAGGTTATGGAGCATAATGGTGATCTGTATTCCTGTGATCACTTTGTTTTTGATGATTATAAGTTAGGAAATATTAAAGAAACGCCATTGCTGGAACTGGTCAATTCTAATCAACAAAAAGATTTTGGTAATGATAAATATGATTCTTTACCAGAAAAATGCCTGAATTGTGAAGTTAATTTTATCTGTCAGGGAGGCTGTCCCAAAAATAGAATTATTAGTACTGAAGATGGAGAAAAGGGTTTAAATTATCTATGTTTTGCATATCAAAGATTTTTTAAATATATTGATCCATATATGAAAGAAATAGCCTGGAGGTTACAGAAGCGACAAACTCCTACAGTTATTCAAAAAGAATTAGTAAAAATTCAGGACGAGCTATGGGATATTGGACGAAATGATATATGTGTCTGTGGTAGTGGCAAGAAATATAAGAAATGTTGTATTGGTAGAATATAAATATAAAAAACAGATATTTTATTTTAGTAAAAATTATCATTAAGATTAATTTTGTAAAGCAAATGTATTATTTTATAGTGCATCCCAATATATTTTAATAAACAAGCATAATTTAGCTTGATTATTAAAAATATAGGGGGATGCTTTTTATGTATACTACTAGATTAAGTGAAAGAATAAGTGTTGATACTATTTTGACCTGGCTTACACTGGGATTATTTCGTTTTGTTTTTGTAAAGGAAGGGACTAATGTTATAGTTACAAGGTTTGGAAAGTATGTGAAAACACTAAGGCCTGGTTTGAGATCCTTTTTGTTTATGTTTGGGCTGTTTGGTCAGGTTCATTATTTTTATGTAACAGATCCTGTTACTTTAGACATTAAAGAAACTTATGAAGTGGATATTAAAGAAGTTGTTTTTGATTTTCCTAGTGAGAAAGTTATATCAGCTGATAATGTAGAGTTTAAAGTCGATGCAATTGTGTTTTTTAAGGTAGTTGAAGCAAATAAGGCTGTTTTTCATGTAAACGATTATGTTAAGTCTTTACAACTTACTATTCGTTCAATTTTACGTGATGAAATTGGTAGGCTAAACTTAGAAGAAGTCTATGTATCTAGAGCTGTTGTTTCGGAGAGATTACGTAAGGAATCAGATGAAGCAGTTTCTAATTGGGGAATCGATGTAACTCAATTGGAGATTAAGGAATTTGAACTTGGGGATTTAGCAGCTGAGCTAATTGAACAGAAGCATACTGAGTTGGAAAAAAGAAAGAAAATAATGAAGGCACAGGCTTTAAAAGAAGCTAGAATTGAAGAAGCTAAGGCTGAAAAAGCAGCAAAATTGGAAGAGGCAAAAGCATTAAAGGAGTACGCAGAAATGGAAGCAGAGGCTATAGTTATTAAGTCAAAAGCTGAAGCAGAGGCAGAAAAGAATAAATTTGATGCTGAATTTTATGGATATGAGAAAATAGCTAAGGTTCTTGAGGAGCACCCAGGGATATTGTCAGATTATCTACAGCTATTTAATGCAGAGCGTATTAGTAAAAATCTTGGTCAGGGTAAGGCCACCACAGTATTTCTGCCTAGTAATATGGAGAATATGATAAAATCATTTAATATTATGGCTAATAAAGAACAAGAGGAAAATAATAGTATGGACTTAATTGATGGTAAAAAATTGTTTGAAGAGAAAGAATAAGGTATAATATAATTATGGTATCTTTTATATAAAAAATACCAATATTACTATACAAGGAGCGTAATTTATGAAATCGTTGAGGAAATATCTCTATTATGAGACAGAGAAGAGGATGGAATTGATCAATATTACTGCTGATGTTGAGGAAGTTCTTAGGAAAAGTGGTATTAAGGAAGGTCTTTGTTTGGTTAATGCTATGCATATTACAGCCAGTGTTTTTATTAATGATGATGAATCTGGCTTGCATGAAGATTATAAAGACTGGTTAGAAGAATTAGCCCCTCATGAACCCATCTCCAGATATCGTCATAATGGCTTTGAAGATAATGGAGATGCTCATTTGAAAAGACAGATTATGGGTAGAGAAGTTGTAGTTGCTATTACAGAAGGCAAGCTGGATTTTGGTCCATGGGAACAGATCTTCTATGGTGAATTTGATGGTAGAAGAAAAAAGAGAGTTCTAGTTAAAGTGATTGGTGAGTGAGGCATATGGTAGCAGATTTACATGTTCATTCTATTTTTTCAGATGGTAGCTATAGTCCGGAACAGTTAGTAGATATGGCCATAGAAAAGGGTCTAAAAGCGATTGCCCTGGCGGATCATGATACAGTAGAAGGTGTAGAGAAAATGATTATTGCCGGGAAAGAAAAAGGCATAGAGGTTATTCCTGCTATTGAATTATCTACATACTGTGATAAAGCTGAAATACATATATTGGGCTATAAGATTGACTATAAGGCAGATTTTTTCCTGGAAGAAGTTAAAAGATTATTTAAGATTCGTCAAGAACGAGCGGAAAAGATGGTAAAAAAATTGAACGAAATTGGGGTAAAGATTTCATATCTAGATGTTAAGGAACTTGCTGGAGATAAATATATTGGCAGGCCTCATATAGCGAAAGCTTTGTTACATGCTGGGTATATAAATAAGATTGAAGAGGCATTTACTAAAGAGTATATTGCTAATGGTGGTAGAGCTTATGTACCAAAAGAGAGGATTGCTCCTGAAAATGCTATTGAACTAATTCATAAGGCAGGTGGAGTAGCAGTACTTGCTCACCCGTATCTTGTAAATAAAGGGGATTCTTTTGATCGGGAGGGAATTGAAAAATTAAGGGATATAGGACTGGATGGAGTTGAGGTATATCATTCCAAGCATGACCAGGAAACAAGTAAATATTATAAAAAAATTGCTGAAGATTTAGATCTGTTAATAACTGGTGGATCTGATTTCCATGGTGAGACATCTCCAGATGTAGAATTAGGAGATATTAGAATAAATGAAGAAAGCTTAAGGAAAGTAAAAGAAGCATAGGCAAGCTTATATCTTGCACAAAGTTTAATCTAAACCCATAGAATATATAGGTGTTTTTATTTTTCTGATATTTATAAATAGGAGGTTTAGAGATGATTAATGCACATGGTGGTAAACTGGTAGATAGGATTGTTCGAGGGGAAGAAAGAGTTGAACTTTTGGCAAGAGCGAAAGAAATGCCTCAACTAGTTTTAAGACAGGAACAATTAGCGGAATTAGAAAACATAGCTACTGGCCTTTATAGTCCTATTGAAGGTTTTTTAGATGAAATGGACTATTATTCAGTTCTTAATAATTGTCGTTTGCGTAATGGGGTAATTTGGTCAGTGCCGATAGTTTTAGGGGTTAGCAATGAAGAGGCTAGCTCACTTAAACTTGGCGAAAAAATCGCTTTAAAAGGTGAGGATAACATTGTCTATGCTATATTAAATTTAGAGGATAAATACATAGCTGATCTTATTGCTGAGGCGGAGATGGTTTATCGAAGTATTGACGAAAAACATCCAGGTGTTGCTAAATTGTATCAACGGGGAGAAGTTCTTCTTGCTGGGAGGATTTCTCTTCTGAATCGTATTAATTATAGTAACTTTCTCCAGTATAGAATGGATCCTGCTCAAGTTAGAGAAGTTTTTAAGGAAAAATCTTGGAAGACAATTGTAGGATTTCAGACAAGAAACCCTATTCATAGAGCTCATGAATATATTCAAAAATGTGCTCTAGAGATTTGTGATGGTTTACTCCTTTCACCATTGGTTGGAGAGACTAAAAAATCTGATATACCGGTAGAGTTTAGGATAAAAAGTTATCAAGTAGTGATGGAGAATATTTACCCCAAAGACAGGATTCATTTAACAGTTTACCCTGCAAATATGAGATATGCTGGACCTAGAGAGGCTATTTTCCACGCCCTATGTCGCAAAAACTATGGTTGTACTCATTTTATTGTGGGAAGAGATCATGCTGGTGTAGGTAATTATTATGGTACTTATGATGCTCAAAATATTTTTGATAATTTTACTCAAAAGGAACTAGGTATAATACCTCTTAAATTTGAGCATTCTTTTTATTGTAAAAAGTGTGATGGTATGGCTAGTAAGAAAACATGTCCTCATAATTCTGATTATCATCTTACTTTAAGTGGTACTAAGGTGAGGAGTTTATTACAAGGTGGTAAGAGACCACCTATTGAAATAACTCGACCTGAAGTCGTTGATGTACTAATTGAAGCATATGGTCATATTTCTTAAATTAATTCTTTTTATTTAATTTAATTTAGTTTAATTCTATTAAGTAATTTGGAATAATTAGAGGCCAGCTATTAACTTTTTAAGAAGCTTTTGATTTATTTTTACTCTATTATACTAAGCTGAGCAGGATATTATAGTTTTATCAAGAATATTATTTATAGTAGTTAATAGAATAGCACTTCAAAAGGGGGATTTAAAATGACTGTAAAAATACTAACAGATAGTGCTTCTGATTTACCAAAGGAACTGATAGAAGAGTATTCTATTGATGTGTTGCCTTTATTAGTAACAATTGGTGATGAAACTTTCCTTGATGGAGATACAATTAAGCCTAAGGAGTTATTTAATGGCATGAGAGATGGTAATGTATATAAGACTGCTCAAGTACCTATTGGTGCATTTATTGAGAAGTTTAAAGAGTATGATGAGAATACAGAATTAATTTATCTTGCTTTTAGTTCTGAGTTATCAGGAACTTATCAAGGAGCTGTGATGGCTAAAGAACAGGTTCTAGCAGAAAAGCCAGATTTAAGTATAGATCTACTTGATACTAAATGTGCTTCAATGGGTCATGGGATGCTTGTATATCAAGCTGCTAAAATGGCTAGTGAAGGAAAGAGTCGGGAAGAGATTATAGAGGCAGTAGATTTCTATAAAGAACATATGGTTCATATCTTTACAGTAGATGATTTAGAATATCTATATCGTGGTGGAAGAGTTAGTAAAACATCAGCATTTGTTGCTGGACTTTTAAATATTAAGCCTATACTACATGTAGATGAAGGAAAACTTCTTCCTTTAGAAAAGAAAAAGGGACGCAAGAAGGTTCTTAGAAGAATGATTGAATTAATTAATGAAAGAGGAAGTGAACTTGATAAACAGACTGTTGCTATTAGTCATGGTGATGATCTGGAAACGGCAGAGAAAGTAAGAGATATGATTAAGGATAGGTTTGGGACTGAGGATTTTATAATTTCTTCTATAGGTAGTGCAGTTGGTGCTCATGCTGGTCCGGGAACAATAGCTATCTTTTTCCTGGATGAACTTTATCCAAATACTTAATTGAGAATTAAACTTCTATTAGAAATTAGACTTTAAAATAGAATTAATATTTTGATTAAAATTAATATTAATTAAGGTTAGCCACAACTATAGAACTTGGCTAACCTTAATTTTTTTGTCTTTGTTTTAAGTTTTTAATTAAAACTTTAAATTTAGTAGAGAATCATTCTTAAAAGCTTAAGTTTTAATTTAGATCTTTTAAGACAGTATTTTTTAATGCCTTATATATTTGAGGTGTTATTACTGTAACAATGAAAACTTTAAGAAGATCACCAGCTAGGAACACTATCATTCCAGCTTTTAGAGAATCCCAAATTGACATATCAAGATTTGAAACATTATTTAAAATGATATGTAAATAGGGTACGCCAATAATATAAATTATTATAAGTCCGGCTAATGAGGCTAAACATGTGTTGAGATAATTTACTTCTCTATTTTCCATAATTAAACCTATGATATAAGCTGCTACTATGAATCCTATTAGATAACCAAAGGAAGGCATTAATACATAGCCAGGACCGCCCCCTTCTGTAAATATGGGTATTCCTATAAGTCCAATTCCTACATAGATTAACTGACTTAAAGCTCCTAGTTTTTTTCCCAATAAAATTCCTGCCATAAATACAAATATTGTTTGTAAAGTAATAGCTACAAAGGGCAGAGGTATTCTGATAAAGGCACCAATTGCTGAAAGTGCTGTAAAAATTGCTACTAAGGTCATATTTCTTGTGTTATTCATATTTTATCATCTCCTAGATTTAATATTAAATATAAAGACTTTTGTAGAATTATCTTATACGTTTTTATCTTATACTTATATATCTTTATATTTTTACTTTCTAGGATATTATAACCCTTATTATTTTGATTGTCAACCTTTATTTTCTATTAGTTAACAATACCTCGAGAATTAAACAAAGTATTTTATTTCGCTCTCAGGTAAGCTTTTTTTAATTATTTCTTGCATATGTTCTTCTATTTCTTGCATTTTTTCTTTTGGGTAAACATATTTACCATAGCCAAATTGGCCATACTTAAACTGTCGCGCTTCTTCATTCATTGGGAGTTCGGTACCAGGATATACTTCTTCAATTATTTTCTTTGCTCGCTCTGTATAGCGGTGTGTGATAAGCTCAAAAGAGATTCCTTCGCCTTTGTTCCCTAGTTTCTTTTGCAGACTTTTTATTAGATCTTCATAATCTTTCTGCCAGCCATCATAGATAAAAATAGGGGCTATCAAGAATCCAGTAGGATATTTTGCATTGTAAACTTTTGTAGCAGCTTCAATTCTTTCCTCTGGATTGGGTGTAGTAGGTTCGAATTTTTTAATGGCATAGCTACTATTTAGGCTGAAACGAAATTCTGTTTTTCCTTTGTGATCTATATCTAAAAGAGAGTCTACTTCTGAGTATTTTGTGACAAAGCGAAAGCTTCCTAATTCTTCATTTGCAAAGTATTTTATACAATGAGCCAATAGACCAGAATATCTTTCTATAGGCAAAGGATCAGAAGTGGCTGAACCTTCAAAGATAGTGACTTCCGGTGCTCTTTCTTTCATATATTTTTTTGCTTTTTCAAGCATTTCTTCAATATTTACATATACCTTTATATAGGGGTTTTTACCTAGATTGGTATTGAGATAGCAATAATGACAGTGTCCTGGACAGCCAGTAACTAAAGGTAACTGGTAGTGAGCCGAAGGTTTACAGGATTGAAATTTGCTGGCCTTTTTAACTGAAACCACAAGGGTTTGCTTAGCCCGAATGAATTTCTTTGAGGGGCAGACGTTGTTATCTAAAGGGAATCCTCCTCTTGAGGCTACTTTGTGGACTTCTACATCCTCCTGCTGCTGAAAATACTCATACATTTTTTGTCCTAGAGGATAATCCAGGGCATTTTCTCTGATCATTACATATTTTGGTGTGAAAGATTGCATGTATTTTTCCTTTCTAAACAATGAGAAGAATATATTGTTGATTAAACTTTTTTAATATTATTTACCTTTGCTTAAAAATTATGCCAGGCTAAAATGTTCTATGTGGTCTTGTCGGGAGTACCATTATGTGACATATTTTTGGATTAGTTATTGATTTGTTAAGAGCCTGGTGTAATGTATGGCTTAATTATTGTGCTTTGGGAAAAAATATCATTTTAAGTTGCGATGTATATGTATATATGATATAATGTATACATATACTGGAGGTGTTAAAATGTCTGAGAAAAAGGATAGACTACAGTTTTATATAAATCCAGAGGCAAATCGTAAACTTGATATTGTTTCAGAGAATTTAGGTGTTTCTAAAGCTGCTTTGGTCAGGGAGGGTGTAGATAGGATATTAAAAGAGAAGCTACCAATTAAAGATGATCCAGCTTATAAGTTGATAGGATTAATTGATCAAAAAGGAGAGAAAGAAAATATAGCAAAAAATCATGATCACTATCTATACGGTGAGGGGAGACCTGATAATGAATAGTATAGTTAAGGGCCTCATTAATGAAAAAATATTCGTAGATACAAGTGCCTGGTTTGCATTAATGTACAAAATGGATAGAGATTTTGAAAGAATTAGTTCTGTTTATAATACTTTGTTGACAAATAATAATAGCTTTATAACAACAAATCATATTATTGGAGAGACATATACATTAATGAGATATAAAATAAATGAAAATTCTACACTTGCCTTTGATTTTCTTAATATAATAGAAAGTTCACTTAGAATTAATAAAATTTTTGTTACTGAGGAGCTTGAGAAGAAAGCATGTGAATATTTAAAAAGATATAAAGATCGAAAATTCTCTTTTGTAGATGCAAGCTCATTTGCTTTGATGGAAAAAAATAATTTAAGGTACGCTTTAACCCTAGATGAGCATTTTTCTGTAGCGGGATTTATAAAGATATAATAAAGAGCTGTCTAAAGACCGATTATAATTTACAATAGACAGCTCTTTTGCAAAATACAATTTTGTTACTAACTTTCATTGTTAAAGTAAATAGCGGTTGCAACTATATACTGGCTATAGCTTCGATTTCTACCTTCACATCTTTAGGAAGGCGTGCAACTTCTACACAACTTCTGGCTGGATAGGGTGCAGAGAAGTACTCTTGATAGACTTCGTTAATCTGGCCGAACTCTTCCATATCACTAATATAGAGAGTACATTTAATTACTTTGTCCATTCCTGAGCCAGCTTCTTCTAAAATGTTTTTCACATTTTCTAGAGATTGTCTTGTTTGTTCTTGTACATCATCACTTACTAATTTTCCATCTGGAGTAAAGGGTATTTGTCCACTGCTAAATACCAGATTAGCTATTTTCATTCCCTGAGAATAAGGACCAATAGCAGCAGGGCTTTTTTCTGTATGTATCTTTTCCATAGTATCAACTCCTTTCTAAAACTCCCCAATGAAGCGGGGTTCTACTTCCAACTTAACACCATTTCTTTTATAGACTTCTTCTTGAACTTTGCTAATAAGCTCTCTAACATCTGCAGCACTAGCATTGCCTCGATTGATTATAAAGCCAGCATGTTTTTCTGATACTTCGGCATCACCTACTCTAAGGCCTTTAAGTCCTGCTCCTTCTATAAGGGGACCAGAATAATAGCCAGTTGGTCTTTTGAAAATACTACCAGCACTGGGCCATTCTAGAGGTTGTTTGTCTTTGCGCCTTTGATTTAAGTCTTTCATTTTTGCCTTAATATCTTCTTTTTTTCCTTTTTGAAGCAGTAGTTTTGTCTTTACAGCTATTAAATTCTTCTCTTGCAAGATGCTATATCGATATGCTAATCCTAGTTCTTCTTTTTTGAGGGTAATTTTTTCTCCTTGATAAGTATAGAGGGTTGCTTCACTTATAACATCTTTCATCTCACCATCATAGGCTCCTGCATTCATATAAAGAGCTCCACCAAGAGTTCCTGGAATACCACTGGCAAACTCCAAACCGGAGAGTTCAGCATCAAGGGCTTTATTGGCCAAGGAAGCCAGAGTAATACCTGCTTCGGCAGTAATAATTTTTTCATTTATACTTACTTTATCTAGATTGGATGTATAAATCACTATTCCACGATAACCTTTGTCGCCAACAATTATATTGCTTCCTTTACCCAAAATAAAAACAGGAATCTTTGTTTTATTAATAAGGGCTAATAATTCCTTTAAAGCCTCTGGGCTACTTGGAATAGCTAGAACATCAACATTTCCTCCTATCTTAAAGGAGGTGTATTCTTTTAGGGGAAAATCAAATTTTACTTCCAGGTTTTCTATTTTCTTCAAACTATCTTTAAGCTTATCATACATAGCAGCACCTTCTTTATAGAGAATTATACTTACCGTATATTTTATGTTTTAAAACTTAGGATTATTAAATCTTATTAAATTCTGTCAATAATCTTATTATACCAAAGAATGTATTTATGTCAAAAGTATAGTATAGTTTTGCCTTTTGCTTGATCTTTGATATAATAAGTATATAGCTAATATAAGCAGGATATTTAATTAGGAATAAGTTGAATCTAAATACATAAAATCTTTAAAATAAGGTGATTATAATGGAAGTCAAAGAAATAGAAGTAAAGAAGATAAAGATAAAAAAACAGGCAAGACATGACTTTGATGAAGATAAGATTATTAGTCTGGCGGATTCAATGCAGGAGGTAGGACAATTACAGCCTGTTATTGTGAAAAAAGATGGTCTAGATTTTTTACTTATTGCTGGCGAAAGACGTCTAAGGGCTGTAAAGAAAAACAAATTAGATAAGATAGCTGCTATAATATTGGATGAAGACATAGATAATAGTATGTTAAAACAAATTCAATTGATTGAGAATATTCAAAGACAGGATTTGAATCCTTTGGAAAGAGCTTTAGGAATTCAAAGATTAATTGAAGAAAACGGCTATACGAAAAAAGAAGCTAGCCAGAAATTAGGTGTAGCTAGAACAACTCTTAGTGAGTGGCTTAATATTTTAGATGTAAAAAAGAAATATCAAAAAGCAGTTCTTGATGAGGACTCTTCACTGTCTTTATCCCATATTACTCTGGCTAAGGCCCTTGCTAGTAGAACTGGAAATCCTGGCAGATTAAATGAGTTACTAGATGGTGTGTTACAGCATAAATTTACTAGAGAAGAGACAAAAGAGGTAGTTGAAATTATCTATAGATATTTACATATACCTACTGAAGAGGCCTTTGATGCTATTTTGTTAAGACGTGAGCATAAAAAAAGACTTCTAGAAAGAGAAAAGGATGACGCAAGAAGTAGTGGAGAAAATCCAGCTAAACTATTAGTAAATTCTTTTACTAATTTAAGTAGTAGATTAGAAGGTTTAATTGAAAGAGTTGAAATGCTTAATGAGAAGGAGAAAAAGAATATTATTGATGAGTTTTTGTATATATACCAAATGCTTGGTATTATGGTGCCAGAAATAAAAAAAGATGAGTTAGATGATTTACTTAAAATGCTAAGAGAAAATTAATTATTGAGATATTATGCTTTTGGAGGTGGTTTTAATGAGGAAAATACTTTGCATATTTATATTCTTTACTTTAATTACCTTTAACATATCAATTGGGGCTCAAGAAGGCCAGGAGGATAATGAACAGTTAGTACTTGCATTATCTTTAAGTGGTGGGGCTGCTTTGGGCATAGCTCATATTGGAGTTCTTGAAGTTATGGAGGAGTATAATATTAAAGCAGATATTATAACTGGAACTAGTGCTGGTGCTTTAGTGGGAGCTTTGTATGCAGGTGGAATGTCTCCTTTGGAAATGGAGAAATTGGCTTCTAATATTAAATGGCGAGATTTATTAGGGGTGGAAATTCCGGATATGGGTTTTTTTAGTGCAAGGGGTATTGAGAGTTTTGTTTATAAAAGAATAGAAGAGGATAATTTTGATAATGTACCTATAAAGCTGGCTTTTGTTGCTACTGATTTGAATAGTGGTTATAAGGTGATAATTGATGGAGGTTCTATAAGTCGCGCAGTTAGTGCTAGTGCCGCAATACCTGTTCTTTATTCTCCTGTAGAGTATAAGGATATGTTATTAACTGATGGTGGACTGGTTGATAATTTACCAATTGATCTGGCTAGAGATATGGGGGCAGATATTATAATAGCTGTAGATGTACTTAGTAATTTTGCTTATAGTGGTAAACCTACAAATCAATTGGAAGTAGGTATCCGATCTTTTAATATTCTACAGCAAAGTAGGGTAAACTTAGATGCTGCTGATATTTTAATTAAGCCTGATCTTGAAGGTTTTAGAGGAATGGATATAGATCGTTATGATGAATTGGTTGAAAGAGGTAGAGAGGCTGCTAGGCAGGCTTTTGAGGCTAATCAGGAATTGATAGAAAAAATAGCTAAGCCTAAAAATTAGTAAGTAACTCAAACTTCGCAGATGAATTTATCCGAGAGCTAACTGCCACTAAAACTCCCACGTCTTTAAGTGGGGGATCACTGTGATCTTCTATCCTAAACGCAATGTTGATCCCAGTACTACTACATCGAGTTAGGTCGAAGTGGCACTAACCTCCTGGATTCGTTTTACTAAGTTTCAGTGGGTGACAACCTTAAACAGTTCATGTATGGTTTGTTTAAATACGGAGTGCCTGTGGTGCAAAAAACACCCTCTGAAACTAAGAACTCACTTTATAGCATAGAGCCTGCTTAGCCATAACTTCATTCACCGAAAAAAGTTACCCCCTAATAAGGGCAAAAAAAGACATTAGCTAGTATTAATTAGCCAATGTCTTTTTAATATAGCATATAATAATAGATGAAATACTGGATATTATTTTACTGCTTTTATTAAATATGTAGCCTGATGATGTTTTGTTTCTTCTTTAATTTTATTAATGCTAACGTAGGTAAACCCTGCTTTTTCAAATAGTTCTTTTAATTTTTCAAGTTCTATGCTTTTATTTAGGGGTAGCTGCTCTTCGATTTCTTTAGAATAATGTTTTGCATTGTGAACTTTACTTTTTGGACTAAAGTCAGCCAGCACAATGCCATCTTTTTCAAGTACTCTATACCATTCTGTGAGGGCTTTTGCTGGCTCTGTTAATGTCCAGAGAACATGTCTGGCTGTAAGCATCTGAAAGCTATCTGTTGGAAAAGGAAGTCCTTCTGTTTGACCTTCTATAAACTCTATCTCAAAGTTTTTTTCCTCGGCTTTCTTTTCAGCCTGGCTAAGCATAGTAGTAGACCAGTCAATAGCTGTAACTTCATATCCTAAATCAGCCATTATCAAGGCGAGAAACCCTGTACCAGTACCTACATCTAGTGTTTTAAAGTATTTACTTTTTCTGTCTTTTTCAAGGTTTTCAAATATATTTAGCCATTGATTTTTAGCATGATGGTTATGAACTCCATGAGCACTTGCTTTATCATAGTCCCAGCCTTTTTCGTTCCACCTATCTCTCATTTCTTTTTTTATTTTATCCATCTTCTCAGCCCTCCATTGTATTATTTTTTGCTCTGGAAATAGAATTAAGGGGTATAACATATGGTTTGCCAGCTTCTTCTTTTATTTCTGCATTTACATGATATACATTACGAATATTAGCAGAATTAATTATATCTACATTTCCCAGTGCGTGTATCTTTCCTGCTTCTAACATAGCGATTTTATCACAGTAACGTGCTGCAAGATTAAGGTCATGAGTTGTGATGATTACAGTTATTCTTTTTTCTTCTACCAGTTCTTTAAGCAATTCCATTAGTTCTAGTTGATGTTTTAAGTCCAGGTGATTACCTGGTTCATCCAGAAGTAAGATATTAGTATCCTGAGCCAGGGCTCTAGCTATTAGAACCTTTTGTCGTTCACCACCACTTAGTTCTCTTATATCTTTGTCACTGAATTTTTCTAGTTCTAGTTTCTTTATAAGGCTTGAAACAATATCAAAATCTCTGGCAGTAGGTTTCCATTTGATATATGGCCTTCTTCCAAGGAGAATACTGTCAAAAACACTAGCAGGAAACTTTTCTTTGTTTGCCTGGGAGACATAGGCAAGTTCTTGAGCTAATTCTCTGCCCGATAAGTTCTTTATATTTCGTTCATTAATATATATTTTCCCTTTCTTAGGGATTAATAATCTATTAATACATTTAAGTAATGTTGTTTTACCTGCACCATTAGAGCCTGCTAGACAGAAAATTTCACCCTCTTTTACAGAAAGATTTATATCTTCTAAGATTGAGTGTTTTCCATATTTAAAATATAGCTTTTCTATTTTTAAGTTTACCAAAATTCTCGCCTCCGTTTCAACATTAAGTGAATAAAGAGGGGCACGCCAATAAATGATGTTATAATTCCAACGGGTATTATAATAGGAGACAAGATAGTTCTGGCAACTGTATCAGACAGTAATAAAAGAATTGCTCCTATAAGAGAGCTTATAGGTAATAGGAAACGGTGGTCTCCACCTATTAGCATTCTTCCAATATGGGGTGCTACCAGGCCAATAAAGGCTATAGGACCAAGAAAACTAGTAATAATGGCAGTCATCAAGGAAGCCAGAATTAGTCCTTTTAGCCTTAGTTTTTCAACATTTATACCAAGACTTTGAGCGGTCTCATCATTTGCTGCCAGGGCATTGAAGTCCCAAGAGTATTTATATAGAACGGGTATAATTATCACGATAATTAAGCTTGTAATTCCTAATCGAGACCAATTACTTCTAGATAAACTACCAAACATCCAGTAAACAAGCTCTGCTAGTTCATCAGGATCTCCAATATATTGTAGGAGGGATAGTCCTGCTGAAAAGAGATACATCATGGCAATACCCAGTAAGATAATTGTTTCTGAACTGCTTTTTTGCCTTTTACTAAGATAATAGATTAGTAAAATACAAAGAACTGCAAAAAAGAAAGAAGTAATTATTGTAGGTAATTCATATCCCAAACTGTTTCCTAAAAGGCCCATGAAACTAGATCTAAGAATAATACTTAGAGCTGCTCCAAAGGAAGCAGCTGAAGAGATGCCTAATGTATATGGTGATGCCAGTGGGTTATGCAAGATTGATTGCATAATTAGTCCTGATGCAGCCAGGCCTATACCTGCTACTATAGCCATTAAAACTCGTGGTAAGCGTAATGACCAGATAATATTATAGGCTATTGTTCCTGAAATTTCAGGAAAGAAGAAAAAGAAAAGTGATTGCAGACTTTCCTTTGCTCCGAAAGAAGATGAGCCTAGTGATAAAGACAGAAGTAAGAAGAAAAAGAGAAAAACTATTAGTGTAATTATTCTTATAATCTTTTTCTTAGTATTGTTCTGATAATCTTTTAAGATATTATTTTCTGATATATGAGATCTCTGTTTTCTATTTTCATTAACTACTTTATTAAACTCTTTATTTAATTTTTTAATTTCATTTATATTATTTTTCATATCCTATCCTTTTTTTAGTTTTAATTATAATTCTAATCTTATTCTTAAATTCGATTCTAGTTTCAGTTTCATTTCTTTTCTGGATAAGCCCATATACCTCTATATTCTAGACCTTGAAATCTTTCTAAATATTCCTGATGGATTAAATCTGGATTTAAGTCATGGAAAAGATCAGGATAAAGCCACTTTGCTAAATAAGCAACTCCTACTATATATCTTGGACGAGAGTATATATCTATAGGCAGGATATAAACATCTCCTTCTTGAACTGCTCTTGTAAATTGCATACCAGGTCTATTCATAATTTCTTCTCTAACATGCCTGGCTAAATCATATGAACTTATATCAAAACCCAGGGCCCCACCATGTTCTCTAAGGATTAAATCTGGATTTCTTTCAATTACCCATTCGGCATTTACTTTATAATCACCTGTAAATTCAGAAGCAATATTTACAGCCCCAGCCAGAATAGTTTGTTCATAGAAGCGAGATTCTTTTCCTGAGGTAGCAAAATCTCCTGCATGATATTCTAAGAAGATAGTAGGTCTATCTTCTAGAGGGATTTCTTTTATAGTAGAGGAGATCAAGTCTTCATAGTATTGATAGAATTCAAGTAGTTCATGTGCTTCCTTTTCTCTGTCAAATATTTTACCCAAGAGTAAGATCTCATCTTTAATAAGTTCAGGGCGACGTAAATTTAGCTTTATATCTACAATATCAAAAGCCCTAAGATTTCCTTGTTCACCAACGACACCGTGTGTTGTGGTGGAAGAGATGACCAATTGAGGTTGAACTTCAGCCAGCATTTCATAATTAATTTCAGCAAATGAAGCTACTACTGGCTTTTCCTGTATATCTTTTGACCAGTATGAGTTGCCTTGCATTACTTGATGAATACCTACAATTTTGTCTTCAACCCCTAAGGCCCTCATGATTTCAGCAGCATTATCATTTAGAATTGCTACTCTTTCTATAGGCCTATTTATGCTAACAGTCCTTCCATTTGAATCAGTAATTGTAATTTGATTTTTTTCTTCAGCACTTATCCCTTGTGTATGTATTAAAGTAATAGAGAAGAGGATAAGGATTGAAATAATAATTTTCTTAAGTTTTTTTCCCGTATTTTTCATAAAAAAAGAACCTCCTGTGTTATAGAATTATCGGCTTAAACAATTAGCCGGTAACACGATTCTTAAATTCGTGTTATCCCATTATTAATAAATATTCTTTATGATAGTAGATATTCCTGCAAAAAAACTTAATTACTTATCACTTTAAAGGATTTATATAGAATTTTGCAAGAAAAAAAGCGACATCATTAAAGATGCCGCCTGCTCACTTTATCCAAGAGCTAACTATTGCTAAGCTGGCTCAGAAAAGAACTAAGTTTATATAGGTGAAAGTTTTAGCCTATCACTATAGTTTCTGATTTAGCAATTGATTCTTCAATTAATCTTTCAATATCATCTTCACTAAAATCCGCTTCTGCTTGATGTGTGTCTTTAAGTCCGGGTCTGGTAACTGGATGTTTAGGAACAAAGATTGTACAACAGTCTTCATATGGTTGAATAGAGATTTCATATGTGCCGATTTCTCTGGATATATCCATTATTTCTGTCTTGTCCATGCAGATTAAAGGTCTGATTATAGGTAGATTTGTGACTTCGTTAATTACATGCATGCTTTCTAAGGTCTGGCTGGCTACCTGTCCAATACTTTCTCCAGTAATTAAAGCTAGATCACCGTTTTTACGGGCAATTTTACTGGCTATCCTTAGCATAAATCTTCTCATGATTGTAATATTATATTTTGATGGGCATCTTTTTTGAATTTCCATCTGTATATCTGTAAAATGAGAGACAAAGAGATTGATTTTCACTCCATAGCTAGCAAGTACTTTTGCTAAATCCAGTACTTTTTCTTTCGCTCGATCACTGGTATAGGGAAAGCTATGAAAGTATATGGCATTAATGGTCATTCCCCGTTTCATGGCAAGCCAGCCAGCAACTGGACTATCTATACCACCTGAGAGAAGGAGGAGACCACTACCGCTACCACCAACAGGTAGTCCGCCTGGTCCGTCAACTTTTTCTGTATAGACCAAGGTTTTATCTTTTCGAATTTCCAGGCTTACAAGTATATCAGGATTGTGTACATCAACTGTCAATTTATCATTTTCATTCTGCTTGCTATCTTTATTTATATCTTCTAAAATATAGCCACCTAAGTCCATATTAATTTCTGGACTTTTCATGGGGAATTTTTTATTAGGACGACTTGTCTCTACTTTAAAAGTCACTGGATAAGTAGACACTGTTTTTTTAAAAAGCTCTAGAGCTGTACTTTTGATATCTTCATATTCAAGTGATGTAATAGCTACAGGAGAGAGGGATACAATCCCTGGAATCATTTTCATTTTTTCTATGTATTTATCTGGATTATCATCTATGTAGAGATAGACCCTACCATAGGTTTTTTCAATTTTGAATTTACCCGTTCCTTTCAAAGCTTGTTTGATATTCCCAATTAGTTTGTTGACAAAGAAAGAACGATTTTTTCCCTTCAAACTTATTTCACCATATCTAACTAATATTGCTTGATACATATTTATCACCCTTATTTTATTTTCTTTAGCGCAGTAAATCAAGTAAATTATAATAATAATACTTTCTGTTTCTTTTTTTATTATCAGAGTAAATTATTCTTTCTTCTTCAAGGATTGATAGATATCTTCTGCATGTCACATCTGCAATCCCTGATAGAGAAGTAATTGTTTTTACATTAAATATTGGTCTTTGAAACATAGCCTTAATTAGATTAATAATATTACTACTATTAATTAAAGCCATTACTTTTTCTAAATCTTTTTCATATAGGATATCTATGTCTTCAATTAAGTTTATATTTTTTAACGCTTGCTTATTTACACTTTCTAAGAAGAATTTAATCCATATATTCCAACCATCTTTATCAGTTCTTGTTCCATTTAATAGTCGATAATATTTATGCTTGTCTTTTTCTAATACTTCACTGATAAATAAATTTGGAGAATCAGTTAGATTAACGTTATATAAATATAAAGGTATTAAGATCCTTCCAATTCTTCCGTTCCCGTCCAGGAAAGGATGTATTGTTTCAAATTGTGCGTGAATAATTGCAATTCTAAGTAAAGAATGTAAATCATCTTGTGGATTATTAATATAATTTTCTAAATTAGATATACAAGAATCAATATATTGAGGTTCGGGAGGTATAAATGTTGCATTCTCCATAGTACATCCTTCAGGTCCTATATAATTTTGGATATTTCGATATTCTCCAGGACTTCTATTTTGCCCTCTTACTCCATTACTTAAAAGAATGTCATGGAGTTTTTTAAATAGACGAGTTGAAATTGGATATTTTTCTAATGCTTCTTGGCCATATTTTAACGCTTCATAATAGTTTAAAACTTCCTGTGCGTCATTATTTTTTTCTTTTTTGTCAATATCAAATTCCAGAACTTCATCAAAAGTAGCCTGTGTACCTTCAATTTTGCTTGATTGAATCGCTTCCTGTATAGAAAAGGGAGTAATTAAAAAGAGATCATTTACTTTTGATTTTTTCAACATAATCTGGTATTTTCCCGTATTGGTATTGGCTTCTATTAGCTCACTGTAAAAAGCTAAAGGATCGATAGCATCTTTTATCGGTAATTTTTCTAGTTTATAAGGGTTCATGTTATTTCACCTCCGCTGTTCTTTTCATATTATATACTTTATTATATTAAATATCCTGTAATAAAGCAATTATTTTCTTTTTTAGAAAAAATGAAAATTAAATAAAGAAAAGCAGGAGGTGATCATACTTTAAAAAAACATTTCCAGTTGTTCATTTAACGTGTTAATAGTATAGTCAATTTCTTCTTTAGTATTAAAATGAGAGAAACTGACTCTAATGGTGCCATCAATTAATTTTTCAGGTAAATTAATTGCTCTTAGAACATGACTTTTAACTGCATTTCTTGAATGGCAGGCCGAACCGGTTGAAACATAAATTCCTTTGCTTTCAAGGCTGTGTATTAGAACTTCAGCTTTGATTCCCGGGAATGATAGACTCAGAACATGTGGAGCTCCTTTTTCCGGGGAGTTGATAACTACTTCCTTTTTTACTTCCTTTAGTTTTTCTAGAAAATACGTTTTTAGTTTTTCCAGTTTTTCATTTGCCGGATAGTTATTTGAGAAATCCGGTAGAGCTTCAATTGCAGGAATTAGACCGGCAATGCCAGGGACATTTTCGGTTCCGTTCCGTATTCCTTTTTCCTGACCACCACCATGGCTTTGAGTTTTAACTTCAATTCCTTTTTTCAAATAAAGTGCTCCGATTCCTTTTGGGCCATGTATCTTATGGCTGCTTATTGTTAAGAGATCGATATTATTTTTTGCTGGCTCCAATAATATTTTTCCTAATGATTGCACAGCATCTATATGAAAATAGGTCAAAGGATTTTTGTTTTTTATTATTTTACCGATCTTTTTAATATCCTGGATTGTCCCTAGTTCATTGTTTACGTGAATTAGACTAACTAGACTTGTTGTATTCTTGATTGTATTTTCTAATTCTTCCAGAGAAATATAGCCTTGTTTATCCACTTTGAGATAGCTGACTTCAAAGCCTTCTTTTTCTAGAGCCTTGAAGCTTTCCAGTACAGAGGCATGTTCTATTTCACTGCTAATGATGTGTTTTCCTCTATTCTGGTATTGATAAGCAATACCTTTAATAGCCAGGTTGTTACTTTCAGTACCACCAGAAGTAAAATATATTTCTTGTGCTGATACTTTTAGTTTTTCAGCTATTTTCTCCCGGGCCTTTTTAAGAACTCTCTCTGCTGTTAATCCCTTGTTGTGTAGAGAAGAGGGGTTGCCGTAGTTTTCTTGCAGAACTTCAACTGTTGCTTTGACAACTTCGTCTAATGGCCGGGTTGTGGCACTATTATCTAAATATACTTCTTTCATATTAGATTCTCCTTTAATTTTCCCGTATTGTCAAAAAATCTTTTAAAATATATTGTCAAAGCCCTGTTATTGTAGGGATTTGAGCTTAAAAACTTGCCACCCCCCTCTTTTTGAGGTATATTTAGGTTGTAAAGTGCCTTAATTATCCTAAAAAAGATAGGCGGTGACAAACTTTGAAACAAGTTATTAAAATCTTATTAGTTTATATTCAAATTCAATATCATATTATTTGTTATCTTATGACTTTGCTAGTTAGTAAAGACTTCATGCCTAAAGATGAAGTACCTATTAGTAAAAAGTATCATCATCTGCAAGTTGATGACTTACCTATTATTGAAGTCCTGGAAAGGTTGGATTATCAGGAACTAATATTTGATTATCAACAGAAACATGGTAAAGTTCTTAAGCCGATTAATCGGCGTAATGCCAAATACAAAGTTCCTAAGTCAGTGACCTGCCCTCGATGTGGTGCTCCACATATCTATCTTTATGATAATACTGGCGGTCGTGGTCAATACCTTTGTAAAGTTTGTAAGA
>JBBJJH010000015.1 GCA_037623315.1 Halanaerobiaceae bacterium ANBcell28 | reverse complement strand
CTCCACCCAATACAGTAGCTTGTATGGAGTTTTCTTGGCTGTCTTAGATAAATAAGTCTAATTTTCTTTAGTTGAGACATATTACTTTTCCCCTCCTATTTCAACTATGTAAGTTCTAATTAAAAACCAAAACTAAACCGTAGACTTGCAATTGGTGAAGAAATATTAAGACTATCAAAATAATAATCATTATACTTGTTATCTCCATAATCAAGAGCCAGCATATAAGATAAAGATAAATCAAGACCTATAAAATTTGCTAATTTGTAATGAAAATTAATAAGTGGCTCAATTACAAAAAAACTCTTATTATAAATATTTCTATTAGGATTCCCCATATTGTATTCATTACTATATGTTAGATCTAATTCAACTGAACCTCTTCCTATAAGAGAACCTATAGCTATATCTACTTTATCTTGATTATATATACCATGTTCATAAAGAAGTCCACCATAATGTAAATCCATATGAACTTTTTTACCACCACTAGCACTAGAACTTAGACTACCATGCAAGTTATACCAGCCAAAACGATTACCTTGAGAAAAGCCAAATATCCCACCACCACCTTTTAGAAAGATTATCTCAGGAAGTTTAGTAAATCCATCAGGAAGATTTTTATTTATACTAGATAAATCCAGATTCATCCAGGCAAGCTTTGGTCCTCCATTTGCTTTAAAACTTCTTTGACTAGTTCTAATATTTATCTCTTGAACATCCTGATCTTGACTACTACCATCAGTACTTTCTGTTTCTTCAGCATCAGCATTACTTTCTATTTGATCACCATTATCAGTACTTTCAATCGTATCGCCATTAATAGTAATCCTAATCTGACCTGCAGAAACAGTAATACTACTTATACAAATCATTAAAAGCAAAAAGACGAATAAATATTTAATTTTCATTGATACAGCTCCCTTTCTAAATTTTTTACTTAGAGAATAAAGAAGATTATAGACCTTTAGCCTCTTCTGGATTGGAAATTGTACTTATTTCAATATTGTCAGCTAGATTTAAATCATCCTGTTTATCATTTTTAACCGAACTATATAGGGAATACCCACCTGCTAGGTTCTTGACATTCTTAAACCCATTTGCTTTTAATATACGATAGGCTATATATCCTCTTAAACCCACTGCACAATAAACAACAATCTCTTTATTTTTGTCAAGTTTGTTTAGATTATTTCTTATCTGGTTTAATGGTATATTAATTGAGTTTTTCAATTTACCAAATTTAATTTCAATCTTTTCTCTAACATCTAAGAAAAGAACATCCTCGGATAATTCATCAATTTTATCCCAATGTATTAGCTCTACTATAGAATCTAGAATATTGCCAGCAACATATCCAGCCATATTTACAGGATCTTTAGCAGAGCCATATGGTGGAGCATAAGCTAACTCTAATTCCTGCAAATCATAAACTGTTAAACCATGTCTAATAGCTGTTGCCAAAACATCTATTCTTTTATCTACACCTTCATATCCTACTATTTGTGCACCTAAAACCTTTCCATTATCAGAAAAAATTAATTTAATCCACATACTTTCAGCACCTGGATAATATGAAGCATGGTTATTTGAGTTTGTATAAGATACTTGATATTCAATATTACTTTTCTTAAGTTCTTTTTCATTATTCCCAGTAGTAGCAATTGTCATATCAAATACTTTAGCAATAGCTGTTCCCTGAGTCGACATATATTTTTCTTTTTTACCACATATATTATTTGCGGCAATCCTTCCCTGCTTATTAGCTGGCCCAGCTAATGGCATTAAAGCTGCATTCCCATTAACTAAATCTTTTACTTCAATTGCATCTCCTATAGCATATATATTTTCATCTGTTGTCTGTAAGTAATCGTTAACTTTAATACCACCTGAAGATCCGATTTCTAAACCAGCCTTATTAGCAAGTTCCACAGAAGGTTTTACTCCAATAGACAGAATTACTAAATCTGTACTAATTTTTTCTCCACTTTGCAATATTAGTTCTGTTCTTTCTTCTGATTCTTTGATGCCCTGCAAACCATCTGCAAGAAACAAATTAACTCCCTTTTTTCTTAGATGATGATGGACCAAACTGGCCATTTCATAATCTAAAGGATTTAAAACCTGATCCAGCATTTCCACAATTGAAACTTGAATGCCTCTCTCAATAAGATTATGTGCCATTTCCAGTCCTATATAACCACCACCAACAACCACTGCTCTTTCTGGCTCCTCGTGATCCACATATGCCTTTATCTTATCAGTATCAGGAATATTTCTTAATGTGAAAACATTCTCGTTATCTATTCCTTCTAATGATGGCTTAAAAGGTTCAGCTCCTGGAGATAATATTAGATAGTCAAAATTATCCTTATAAGTATTTTTACTTTTTAAATCCTTTGCTATAATTTCTTTCTTTTCTCTATTAATCTCAATAACCTCAGTGTTTACTCGTACATCTAAGTTAAATCTCGCTTCCATACTTGCTGGTGTCTGTACCAAAAGATTACTTCGCTCTTCTATAATTTCACCTATATAATAGGGTAATCCACAATTTGCAAAAGATATATACTCACCTTTTTCATATATAACAATTTCTATCTCTTCATTAATTCTTCTTAGCCTTGCTGCTGCACTTGCTCCACCAGCTACACCACCAACAATGATAACTTTCTTTTTCATAAAATGAGCCCCCTTTGAATAATGCCAGACAATATATTAAACTTTTTACGATTTATATTATCTACTATTTTTATTATAGCTCATTTTTATGCAAGAAAAAGTGTCCTAATTACATTTTTAGCATCTTCATTAACAACATAATAATTAATATTTAAACCATCTCTTTCTCCTTTTATTATTTTCAAGTCTTTTAGTTTAATAAGATGTTGAGAAAGAGTAGATTGTGGTATTTCAAGACACTTTTGCATCTTACTTACATTACAACCCTCTCTTTTTAAAAGTCCCATAACTATACACATCCTAATAGGATGTGATAATGCTTTAAGTATTTTTGTTTTTTCTTCCACATATGATATTTCTTCAATTATATTCTCCATACATTACACCTACCCCTATTTTGCTTAATATATATACTTTGTGAAATATTTATCTTATTACTATATTCCTATATTATAATAGATAAATATACTTGTCAAGTTATAGATTTTTCTATCTTATTTTATAGCTTATTATTAAGATAAATTCTATAAGGTGTTAATTATTAAGACAAGCATGATAGAATTTAAGCTAAATAAATAATAGAAAATAATTTTGTATAAAAAAATTTTAATTAGTAATTATATCATTCATGATAAATATATATTAAGTAATACAAATTTTTAATTAGGGAGGATAATAATGTTATACTATATTTCAGCTAAAGACTTTTTGAAAAAAGGCTCACTTCTTTTTAAGAAGAACTTTTGGAGACTGTTTATCATTCACCTGCTTCTAATTCTATTTTCAATATTTTTAAGTGTTATATTCTTTGGTTTATCTTTTTTAAGCTTAAATCTAGAACTTAATCCTTTTATTACTAGCTTTTTTATTTTCCTATTCTTTCTAGCATTTGTTCTCATTATACCTGTACTAACTGCTGGATACAGGTACATATATATAAAAATTGCTAATGGGGAAAAATCAAATTTTTTAGATTTGTTTAAAGGTTTTTCTAACTTCTGGAACGTTTGGCTATGTCAATATTTTAAAACAATATTAATATATGCCGGAAGTTTACTGTTTTTAATACCATTTTTAGTAATTTTGATTCCTAGTATTTTCTATCCTTTATTCAATTCCCTTTATGAATATTCTCACTATGGGGTGAATAGTAACTATTACCATATCGAAAATTTATTTTATAATTCTACTATACTTATATCCTTATTTCCGATAATAATTATGATAATATCAGCATTCTGGATACTAAAATTTATGCTTACAACTTATGTGGTTGTTGATAAAAATTGTTCAGCAAGCAATGCTCTTTACTATGGAAGCAAAATAACAAACGGGTATAAATGGAAAATATTTTTGGTACTATTATGTCCATTTTTATTATCCTTCGTTATAAATGTTATATTAGGATATCTTGGGGCAGGAGCTATCTTGAGTTTCTATGATTTCTTAGGAATGTTTATTGCTACGTTTATAATTTCACCATGGATAAATTGTATTATTGCTATTATTTATAAAACTTTGCTCTACAAATCTTCCAACTTAAATGAACATGATTTAGAAAAACTAGAAAATAAGTCTAAAGCTCCAATAGAAACAGAACAGTTAGATGATGATTCTGATGAAAATCTTGAAAGCTAAAAAAATATATATCATATAATAATCCCGGTCTATACTTAAATAGACCGGGATTAAATAATTCATATCTTAGTCATCAAATTTTACTAGCATTTTTTCAACTTTAACTCTATGTACAGAATTTAATTCATCTTCTAATTTTTTATTATCTTCTTCACTTCCAAATAGGTGAAGAATGATAAGTCCCTCTTCTGCACACTCTCCTGTTTGATGTAAACCTATTCTTGATGCTATGATACAACCATGTTTTGTCAAAATTTCTTGCACTTTTGGTGCAGCATCAGTTCTTTTATCAATTAGAACTGCCATTACCGTCGTATTATTTTTCATAAGAAAAACCTCCTTATTTATATTATTTACATAAATAAAGAGGTTTAAGCATTAAGAGCTCACTATACTTTAGATTTAATTAATTTATTCACCATTCCAGGGTTTGCTTTCCCTCTAGTTTCTTTCATGACCTGACCAACTAGGAAGCCAATCGCTCTATCTTTTCCATTTCTAATATCTTCAACAGCATCCGGATTATCAGCCAATATTTTCTCTACTATCTCTTCCAGTTTACCTTCATCACTGATCTGTTTTAGACCTTTTTCTTCTACGATTTTTTCCGGATCTTTTCCTGTTTTGAACATTTCTTCAAAAATAGTTTTCGCTATTTTGCTACTAATTACACCTTTGTCCATTAGTTGTAGCATTTTAGCCAACAAAGCTCCTGTAATCTTAACTTCTTCTATTTCCAGGTTCTCCTCTTTTACTAATCTCAAGAAGTCTCCCATAATCCAGTTACTAACTGCCTTAGCATTATCATAAGATTCAACACATTCTTCAAAGAAAGATGCTAGTGCCAAAGAATCAGTTAATACTCCTGCATCATATTCAGGTATGCCATATTCTTCAACAAATCTCTCTTTCTTTTCTTTTGGTAATTCTGGTAGCTGATTTTTTAAACTCTCTACCCATTCACTATCAATTTCCAGGGGAACTAAATCTGGCTCCGGGAAATAACGGTAATCATGAGCCTGCTCCTTACCCCTCATTGAAATAGTTTTATTCAGACTATCATCCCAAGTTCTTGTTTCTTGAACTACCTGTCCACCTTTTTCTATCACTTCTTTTTGTCGTTCAACTTCATATTCTATAGCCTTTTCTACAGCCTTAAAAGAGTTCATATTTTTCAACTCTGCCCGGGTACCAAATTCCTTTTGTCCTTCAGGTCTAATGGACACATTGGCATCACAACGCAGTGAACCTTCATCCATATTACAATCTGAAACTGCTATATATTCTAAAATCTTTTTTAATTGTGTCAAATACTGTCTGGCTTCAGCAGGAGTTCGCATATCTGGCTCACTAACGATTTCAATTAATGGCACTCCAGTTCTATTGTAATCAACAAGACTTCCACTGGATTTATCAATACTCCCTTCATGGATTAATTTCCCAGCATCTTCTTCCATATGAATCCTGGTAATACCAATCTTTTTTATACCATCCTCTAATTCAACCTCAATATATCCCTCTCTACAAATAGGCAGATCAAATTGAGAAATCTGATAGGCTTTTGGCAAATCTGGATAAAAGTAATTTTTTCTATCAAATTTACTATAATTTGCAATAGTACAATTAGTTGCTAGTCCAGCCATTATTGCATAATCAACAACTTTTTTGTTTAATACAGGCAATGTTCCTGGTAAGCCAAGACATACAGGACAGGTATGCATATTCGGATCTGCACCAAACTCTGTACTACAATTACAAAATATTTTTGAATCTGTAGCCAATTGAGCATGAACTTCCAATCCTATTACTGTTTCATATTTAGTGGTCATGAAGACACCTCCACTTTAGGTCTTTTATTATTAATATTAAGTATTTTTTCTAAGGTATAAGCAGTCTGTAATATCTTACCCTCTCCAAAATGAGGACCCATAATCTGAATACCAATTGGTAAATTGTTACTATCAAAACCACAAGGTACTGAGATAGCTGGTATTCCAGCAATATTAACAGGTACTGTAAAGACATCCATTTGATACATTTCTAATGGGTCAGTCATAGAACCTAATTTAAATGCAGTTGTAGGTGTAGTCGGTGAGATAATTAAATCATAATCATTGTATAATTTATCGAAATCTTCTTTTATCAAAGTCCTTACCTTCTGAGCCTTGAGATAATACGCGTCATAATAACCTGAACTCAAAGCATATGTTCCAATCATGATACGTCTTTTAACCTCATCACCAAAACCTTGATTTCTTGTGTTAGTAAACATATCTTTCAAGTCATTAATTTCCTTACTTCTATAACCATAACGAACACCATCATATCTGGCAAGATTAGAACTGGCCTCAGCTGGTGCAATTATGTAATATGCAGCTAAAGCATATTCAACACTGGGAATACTAACTTCTTCCACTGTGGCTCCTGCTTCTTCCAATTTCTTAACTGCAGCAAGAACGCTATCTTTAACCTCTTGATTAAATTCCATAGCAAAATACTCTTTAGGTATAGCTATTTTCATCTCTGATACATCCTCTTTTAAAAAGGAAGTATAATCTTCCTTTTCCATTTTTACAGATGTAGAATCTTTAGAGTCATGGCCTGCTATAATATTCATTAATATGGCTGAATCTTCAACATCTTTTGTAATAGGACCTATCTGATCCAGTGATGAAGCATAGGCAATCAAACCATAACGAGAAACATTACCATAAGTAGGTTTTAGTCCAACAACACCACAGTATGCAGCTGGTTGTCGAATTGAACCACCAGTATCAGAACCAAGAGCACCTGCTGCTTCTCCTGCAGCTACGGCTGCTGCTGAACCACCACTGGAACCTCCAGGTGCATGATCAAGATTCCAGGGATTACGACTGGTAAAAAACCCAGAATTTTCAGTAGAAGAACCCATCGCAAACTCGTCCATATTTGTTTTTCCAGTAGTAATGGCACCTGCTTTATTCAGCTTATCAATTACAGTAGCATTAAAAGGTGGTACATAGTTCTCAAGTATCTTTGAAGAACAAGTAGTTCTAATTCCTTTAGTGCTAATATTGTCCTTAATAGCCAGAGGTATCCCGGCCAGAACTCCTGGCAAGTTCTCTTTAGCTCTTTCTCTAGCTTCTTCCTCAGTTACAGTAACGTAAGCCTTAACTTTATCTTCACAATTATCTATACGTTTATAAAAACTATCTAATAACTCTGATACATTAATCTCTTTACTTACTAGCATATCTCTTAATTCATGAATAGTTAAATCACACAATTCCAATTTATTCTACCCCCTTTAATTTCATTTAAATTTATTCATCTGACATAATCCTAGGCACTCTAAACTGCCCGGCTTTTTTATCTGGAGCATTTTTAAGAACTTCATCTCTATCCATTGAAGACGTAACTTTATCCTCACGCAAGACATTTTTCATCGGTACAGTATATGCAGTAGGAATTACTTTATCGGTATCCAGTTCACTTAATTTTTCAAAGTAATTTAGAATATCAGATATTTGTTTAGTAAAAGTATCTATATCCTCATCATCAATTTTCAGACTGGATAGATTTGCAATATACTTAATATCTTCTTTAGCTACCATTATAAATTTCACCCCTCATTTTATATAAAATTATATTTAAAAAACTATTGATTTAACAAGTCTATAAATTCCTCTTCATTAAGAATTGTTACATCAAGTTCTTTGGCCTTGTCCATTTTCGAACCTGTATTTTCACCACTGACCAAATAGTCGGTGTTTTTGCTTACGCTTGATGACACCTTACCTCCTGCTGTAAGCACCTTCTCCTTGGCTTCATTTCTGGTGAACTTTTCTAAAGAGCCTGTAAAAACAAACTTTTTGTCTTTCAAAGCCTCAATTTCTTCAGTACTTTCCTCTTCATCATCTTTAGACATTTTTACACCAGCATCTGCTAACTTATTAATTACCTCTTGATTATGTTCTTCTTTAAAGAAATTAACAATACTATCTGCTATTACGGGACCAATTTCTTCTATTGCTTCTAAGTCTTCTAAATTGGCTTTGGAAAGTTTATCTATTGAAGGATAAACATTTGTCAAAACCCTGGCACCACCTGCACCAACATGCCTGATACCTAGAGCAAAAACTAAATTATGCAATGGACGTTCTTTACTGGCTTCTATAGCATTAATGGCATTTTGAGCTGACTTTTCACCAATTCTTTCTAAAGGCATTAAATCCTCAACCCGTAGTGAATAAAGGTCTGCATAATCATTTATTAAATTATTTTTTAATAATTGATCTACAAGGGAAGGGCCAACACCATCAATATTCATGGCATTTCTGGAAATAAAATGAAGTATCCCCTCTCTCCTTTGTGCTGGACAGGCTGTACTATTAATACACCTGGTTACTGCTTCACCTTCTAATCTATGAGCTTCACCACCACATTCAGGACAAGTATCTGGCATTTCAAATACTTTTTCACTACCATCTCTTTTTTCTTTAATTACCTTGACAACCTCAGGGATAACATCCCCGGCTTTTTGTAATAAGATTTGATCTCCTATTCTTACATCTTTTCTTTTTATTTCATCTTCATTATGTAAAGTTGCACGACTTACAGTTGAACCATCAACATGTACTGGTTCTAGAACAGCTGTTGGAGTTAAAGCACCAGTTCTACCTACAGATATAATAATGTCCTTAACTATAGTGGTCTTTTGCTGGGCAGGAAATTTAAAAGCTATCGCCCAGCGTGGACTTTTAGCTGTATTACCTAATTCTTCTCTTAAGGCTAAATCATTAACCTTAATTACCATCCCATCTATTTCAAATGGAAGTTCATCCCTTTCCTCAGTCCACTGTTCACAGTATTGAATGATTTCTTCTACATTCTTACATTTTTTATGCCAATTTATCTTAAAACCCAGTTCCTCTAATAATTCTATAGCTTGAACATGAGTATCTAATTCTACACCATTAATCCTTATTATATCGTATGATAGAAAAGACAAAGAACGTTCTGCAGCAATTCTTGGATCCAGTTGGCGAATAGATCCAGCAGCAGCATTTCGAGGATTAGCAAAAGGTTCCTCACCTTGATCAAGTCGTTTCTCATTAATTTCTCCAAAATCTCGTTTACTGATATAAACTTCTCCTCTTATTTCAGCATCTATATCTTTATTGAATTTTAGTGGTATTGACCTGATAGTCTTTATATTTTCACTAACATCCTCACCAATAATTCCGTTACCTCTAGTTGCCCCGATTTGAAAACTAGCATTTTCATAATTAAGGATAGCAGATAAACCATCAATTTTATGCTCTATGACAAATTCTATATCACTTCTACCTGCTAACTTATAAACTCTATTTACAAAATCTCGTAGTTCAGCTGCATTAAAAGCATTACTTAAACTCAACATAGTGGTACTATGCTCAACTTTTTCAAAACTATCTAAAGCCTGACCTCCAACCCTTTGCGTTGGTGAATCAGGACTTATTAATTCTGGATTTTCTTCTTCTAATTCTTCTAATTGTCGTATTAATTTATCAAATTCAAAATCAGATATCTCTGGTGAATCTAAAACATAATATTGATATTCATGGTGTCTAATTTCCTTACGTAATTCTTCTATTTTTTTAATAATATCTTTTTTTGCCAAGCTAATACCCCCTAATACTATAAAAATACCATTTTTATCTAGGTGTATTTCTTTTAATATACCCAAATTATGATATTTTATTGACGATAAATTCTATAACTATTATGTAATTAAAATCTTGTTTAAAAATAAATAAGTTCTTTTTATTCCATACAAATAATTATACTTTTAATTGAATTTAAAGTCAAATTGATAATAGTAAATTTAGGAAAGATACTAGCAAAAGCAAGAAATTAATACATGTATACAAAAATATCAGAATAAATGCAAAAAGTCCTTTAAGGATTTTTCAAGCCATAAAGGACTTTTTGATTAAATTGAACACCTTCTACTCTATAACTGCAGACTATCTATGGCTCAAGAAAATATCGCCAGTACTTGTACGTATATTATATTTTGTAGACGAACTACGTCTCCCAGCTTGAATGTCATCATCATAATAAGTGCCAAAATAGTATATATCTCCTGTACTAACTTTTAAATCAAAGAAAGCAGATGGGTCGCTAAAAAACACAAGTTCTATATCACCTGTAGATGTCCTAATGTTATTTTGAGTATAACGTTGATTAAAAAGAGATACATTTATATTACCTGTACTTGTTTCAATATCCATTTCTCCCTCAAATTCATTAATTCTTATATTACCTGTACTGGTACGACTAAAAATATCACCTATTAATGATCTAATACGAATATCGCCTGTACTTGTCTTTAAATTAACATTACCACGGATTTCTTCAATTCTAATATCACCTGTTGTAGTATTTATATCTGCATTAAAATCTCTAGGTATTGTTATTACATAATCGACTTTAGAACCTGATGTAATTGTTTCACCCTGTGTTACAGAGTTAATATGCAGTCTACTACCATGCCAAGTTCTCCGTATCTGGGTTGAATCAACAAATCGCCTTGCTTCCTCTATTGAAGAAGCATAACCTGTAATATTTGCAACTACACTAATCCTATTACTCTCCCAATTTCTAATCTCGACATTTCCAATGTCATTGCTAATTTCTAATGTCATACCATGCCTAAAATTCTCACTAAAGTAACGTTCTTCTTGATATGTAGAGTGACAGCCACTGAGTATAATTGAGATAGTTAAAAGAACTAATAAAATTAGCAAAAACTTTAACCTCATAAAACCACCCCTTTTTTTCTTAATAATATATTTAAAAGCAGAGTCTCCAATTAAGCTTTTTTAATTGGAGCATATGCTGCCATTAATGTCTTAGCTTTACCTTTAGAGAATTTTATCTTTATTTTCATGCCTCCTTCATTTTCAAGAGCAAGAACAGTACCAATTCCCCATTTTGGATGATAAACCTTTTCACCAACCTTATAATCATACTCTTCTTCTTTAGTGGATACTTTACCTTTATCCTTTAAGTCTTCATCTTCATCTAAGAAAGATAAGGCTTTCTCAAATTCATCATTTTCTTCATCAATACTTAATTGATCATTGTAAGCACTAATCAGTTCATTCGGTATCTCATCTAAAAACTGCGAAGGAGGGTTCTGCTGCCATTCACCAAAACGCATTCTTTCCTTAGCACTTGTTAGATACAATTCCTCCATAGCCCTGGTAATACCTACATAGCATAACCTTCTTTCCTCTTCAAGCTCTTCTGGCATAAACATGGAATTTGCATGTGGGAAAATACCTTCTTCCATACCGACCATGAAAACCACAGGGTATTCCAATCCCTTAGCCGAATGGAAGGTCATTAAGGTAATATAATCTGCGGAATCATTCATAGTATCTACATCGGAAATCAAAGAAACCTCTTCTAGAAAAGCAGCCAGAGAACTCTCCCCATCCGCCTCATTGAATTCCTGCATTACAGAAAAGAGTTCTTCTATATTTTCTAAACGACTTTGTGCCTGTATTGTACCTTCAGAAAGCAAATCATCTCTATAAG
Source organism: Halanaerobiaceae bacterium ANBcell28 (assembly GCA_037623315.1). Taxonomy (GTDB): domain Bacteria; phylum Bacillota; class Halanaerobiia; order Halanaerobiales; family DTU029; genus JBBJJH01. The sequence continues at coordinate 84,353 of JBBJJH010000015.1, read as the reverse complement.
CTGTTTCTTCTATTACTTTCTGTGTCAAAATATCAATTGACAAATCTTGACTTGCTACTTTAAATTCTTCCATCATAGAAGCAAAAGCTAATAACTTATTTTGATAAGAAGCACTTAAGGTGGATATCTCTTTAGCCCTTAAAGCCCCTTCGTATAAGGATATCATTCTACTTTGTGTAAAATCTTCTAGCTTAGCCAAGGTACCTGCACCAATTCCACGTCGTGGTTTATTTACAATTCGTAAAAAACTTATATCATCATTATTATTATAAATTAATCTCAAGTATGCAATGATATCTTTAATTTCCATGCGATCATAGAATCTAACCCCACCAACAATTTGATAAGGAATTGCATACTTTACTAAAGCTTCCTCCAGAGAGCGCGACTGTGCATTAGTACGATATAAAATAGCAATATCTTTATACTTATAAGCGTCTTCTAACTTATTATTAATCTTTTCAGCAACATAATTAGCCTCATCCTTATCATCATATGCCTGATAATAATTCAAATCTTTACCCTGTCCTTGATCTGTCCACAATCTCTTATCTTTCCGGGACAAATTATTTGAAATAACACTATCAGCAGCCTGTAAAATTTTCTCCTTAGAACGATAATTTTGTTCCAGTTTTATAATTTTAGCCTCTGGGTAATCATTCTCAAAATTAAGGATATTTCTAATGTCTGCACCTCTAAAACCATATATACCCTGATCAGGATCACCAACAACACAAAGATTATTATACTTGTCAGCCAGTAATTGTACCAATTCATATTGAGCAGTATTTACATCCTGATACTCATCTATTGATATATATTTAAACCTATCCTGATAATATTCCAATACAAGTTCATTTTCTTGAAAAAGTTCAACTGTTTTCATAATAAGATCATCAAAATCCAGGGCATTATTTTCTTTTAATTTCTCTTGATATAAGTCATAAGCTTTAGCTACTATATCCAAAAAATAGTCTCCTGTTTTGTGGCTAAATTCTTCTGCTGTTATTAACTCATTTTTTGCCTTACTAATTTCAGCCAAAACAGCTCTGGGCTTCGTCTTCTTAATATCATAATTCAGCTCTTTTAGAACATTCTTCATCAAACTTCTCTGATCACTGGTATCATATATTATAAAATTACTATCATAAGATAATTTCTTTATCTCTTTTCTTAAAACCCGGACACAAAAAGAATGAAAAGTGCTAACCCAAACAGAGCCCTTAATACCTCCAAGTAATTCTGCAACTCTTTCCTTCATTTCACTAGCTGCTTTATTTGTAAAAGTAACTGCTAGAATATTATATGGATTCACATTGTAGTTTTCTATCATATAGGCTATTCTTCTAGTCAAAACTCTGGTCTTTCCACTGCCAGCACCAGCCAAAACCAATAATGGACCTTCTAAATGTTGAACAGCTTCTTTTTGCTGTGGATTTAATCCTTCAATTATATTCCTTTTCGACATGCCAAACACTCCTTGAATTATATAAAATAATAATTATCTTAATATTTACATGATTAATATCTACTTGTTTTCTTCTAATATCATATCATTATTCTATAAAAGATATTAATTCTCCTGCAAGTAACTAATAAAGTTTTAGGCATACTCATATTTCGATGTTTAATGCTAATAAAGAAAAAAGACCCCTAAGGGTCTGACTTAATATTCCTTACTTCCAATTATATATCACTTTATTATACTTATTCCGAATCAGACATATCTACTACATCAACCCACCAGATATCTCCAGCTCCAACAGAAGGTTCATTATCCAGGTTCTGATCATAAAATATTGCAAGAAAAAAAGTTAGAAGAATAAAAAGTATCAATAAAACATATTTTAACTTCATAAGTTCACCTCTTGAATTCTAAGAGCTAAAAAATCTTATTAAAATGGTAAATTAAAGAATCTTCCACTAAAGAAAACATAGGCAGCGATAAGAGTAAGAATAATATTTAAACTCTGCCCTATTAGATATAATCTTAAAGGTTTACCGTTTTTGAGCATTTTAGCCATATCCCGCAGATTAGAATCTAAACCTATACTAATAAATGCTAGAGTAAAGAAAAAACTACGATAACCATTTAGAATACCCAAAGAATTATCAACAAGGTTAGACGGTATAAAAAATGAAAATGTAATTGATGCAATTATAAAACCAAGAATAAACTTAGGTGTACGATACCAGATTTCTTTTGGACTAACTTTAGCCTCTTTCACAGACTTATTCTCATAAAATACAACCCAGAAAATTGCAACAGCAAAAGCAACTAATCCAATTAAAATATTTTGAATCATTTTAATTAATGATGCTACTTCCATTGCCTCTTCACCTAATATAGCTCCTGCAGCAACTACAGCTCCAGTTGCATCAATAGTACCTCCAAGCCACGCTCCTGCTACAAGATTATCTAGACCAATTAATCTAGCAATTATAGGCATAGCAACCATCATTATTACAGTAAATATTAAGGTTATAGATATAGCTAAGCTGATCTCCTCTTTTTTAGACTTAGAAGCAGAACCTGTAGCTATAGCAGCTGATACACCACAAACAGAAGTTGCTGAAGCTATAGTAATAGCCAACCCTTTGTTTTCTTCCATTTTCAAAACCTTTTGAGAGTACCAGAACATAAAGATAAGAACAAAAGGAGTTACTACCCAGGCTACGCCAAGACCAAGGCTCCCCAAAGACAACATTCTATTAAATAATACTGATGATCCTAATAATACTAAACCTGTTTTAATATAAAGTTCTGTCTTAATACCTCCCTTTAAAAAATCAGGAACTCCTATAGTATTGCTAATAAGTAAGCCGATAAATAAAGCCCAGATGACATTATTAAAACCATAATGTCTTAATGGCTGATAATTACCCAATGCCTCAGCTAAAATTGTTAATACAAAAACCCCAGTAAAACCACTTAAAAATTTCTTAGGAATATCCCCTGTAAAATAAGTACTAATACCAAATATAAGTAATGTAAAAATACCAGTAAATATGATTCCTGTTGGTAAAACGGCAAATATAGAATCTCCACCTGCACCGCCCCATCTACCAGGTAATATTGGTCTATCAATTATACCAATAAGCGTTAGAAAAATTAGAGCAAAGCCTAGATAAACAGACCACCAATCTTCTGATTTTAAAAATTTAGATTTTCTTAATTTCATAATAAATCATCCCCTCTCTTATACTATGACTAAACAATATCTTTTGTTAAAAAAAGCAAAGCAAAATTAAGTATTAAATCTTGATATGTTTAGTATGTTTTAGGTCAAAAAAATAAGTGCACACAAAACATAGTATTCTTATATGTTTATATTATTTTAACAGTAAATATTTATTATGTCAAGCTAGAATAAATATTTTTTGTATTATTACTCATACTAAATAAAGAAAAATAAAAAGAAAGGTGATGACTAAGATGCAAGAAGTATTTACTACTCAAAGACAGGCACAGAGACAGGAAGAATCTTATCAAAGGCAAGAAAGAATGTCTAGACCTCCTGCTTGTATAACCACAAAAGACCTGGCTTATTTAAAAGATGCCTTATCATGGGAACTTTTAGCTATGAAAAAATGCAATCACTATGCCCAACATTGTAAAAATGAAGAAATAAGGAAAACTATTAATACAGCTGGTAAAGTACATCAAAGACATTATAAAATGCTATTAATGCACTTAAATCCTTCAAAAACTATACAAAATCAATAAAATTATAGCTTTTCTTTGAAATGAGAAAATTTTAATTAGGAGGTTAACAATGAACAATAATTACAATCAGTACAGTAACTATGGAAGAAATCAAAATGAAAAAGATAATTACCAAAATCAGCAAAGTGAAAATAATCAAGGAACAACAGCACAGTACAATAAAAGAATGCAGTATGGACGTAATGGTCAAGAACATCATAAACGCCAAAGACATGGTCAATATCTACAACACAGAAACCCTAATCAAGATCAATATACTCAAAGCCAATATTCTTATAAACACTATAACAATAATCAACATGATCAAGAACAAGAATATACTCAAGGACAATATGAGAAAGTACAATTCGATAATCAAATGCAAAAGCAACAGCAACATATGATGATAAAAAATCAAAATATAAAATTCACACATCAAAGTCCAGAAATGAATGAACGCGACTACCTAAACGATATTTTAGCAACAGAAAAATATCTGAGTGATGGTCTTAATACTTTTCTCCAAGAAGCAAGTCATACAGAGCTACACACAGATGTTAAGCAAATTTTAAGTGAAACACACGATTGTGGTAGAGAATTATTCAATCTCATGTTTGAAAATGGTTTTTATAGTTTTCAGGCAGCTTCTCCCCAAGAAATTCAAAAGTCTCAAGATGATTTTTCATCTTATTTAAATCAACAAAACCCTTATAACAATGAATCATATTAAAATACATTACGCTTTACTTGTAACACATGAATATTTTTGACTTTCTCTGACTATATAATTTTTAGAATTCAAGAGATATTCGAAGTTAATCTATTCTAATTAACGTTTTTCTATATCAATCAGCTTTCGTAGTCTTTGACTTTCTTTGACCTTTATTTTATAATTTAACTAGAAAAATTAATTGGAGGTGGTTTTTATGTTTGATTTAATGCCGTTTAATCGTAGGAATAGGGGTTTGTCAAAGACAAGGGATACTTTTGAAGATTTTTTCAATGGTTTTTTTGATAATTTCCCATCAACATTTAACGGAAGCATGGGGCAGTTCAAAACTGATGTAAAAGAAAATGGTAACGAGTATATAGTGCAGGCTGAACTACCTGGTATGAATAAAGAAAATATAAATATTGAATTAAATGAAGACTATCTTACAATAAGAGCAGAAAACAATGAAGTGATTGAAGAAGAAAAGGATAATTACATTAGGAAAGAAAGGCACACAGGAAGATATCAGAGGTCTTTTTATGTAAAAGATATCAACACAGATGAAATAAATGCAAAATATGACAATGGAATTCTAGAACTTAGACTCCCTAAAACAACCCCTCAAAAAAATGTAAAACGTATTGACATCAAGTAAATATTATTTAAAGAACAGGAGACCATATCATCAAATGATGGGTCTCCTGTTCTTTATTATTATCCATTATACTATTGCAGTCATATTAGCCATATTACGGCATTCCTCAGCACACTGGTAACATACTTGAGCACAGGCCTGGCAATGATTGTCCTGAAATTTTTCACATTCTTTAGCACAGGCTTCACAGATATCCGCACAGGTCTGGCAGATTTCACTAGCATATCTACTATTACCAGACATAAATTTTGAAGCTAGAGCACAAATTTCCATACAATCAATTAATAAACTCATACAATCTACTCGCTTATCTACATCTGGCTCATGCATACATGCATCAAGACAGAATTGACATTCATTCATACACTTATTACATATATCGATACAAGTTTGATATCTATCCATATGTGTTTGCAAGAATTTTCCTCCTTCTCTTTTTAATTTAAATACATTCTAGAATATATTATAAGTATCTTTTTATTGAATATACATAGCATTATTTTATTCTATGATTAATTAGTAATTCCTACATTATCATTCTTGCTTATAAGAAAAATAATATGTTATAATAAATTTTATACACAAAAAAAGATATGAAGAGAGGGATTAGATCAAGTGAAAAAAATATTAGTTATTATATGTATTTGTATATTATTACAGACATTCTTCATTCCACCGATGTTTGCCGATAGCATTGAGTCAAGTATAGATATAAATAAAACAATACAAGCTAATCAAGAGAATAGTATAATAAGGAAAGATTATCTACATAATTTTTATAAGATTCCAATGGAAGCTGGTCGTCAGTTGTTTTATCCAGACAAAAGAGAATTGAAGCGAAATGCCACTTTCATTGGGCTTCTACTGGGCACATTATATTTTGATCAAATTATTAGAGATTATAGTCAGGAAAAAATATATGATGGTGATAACACTTTAAGTATAATTCTTTATAATATAGGAACACCTGATGTTGCTCTAGCAAGTTTTATTAGCAGCTATGGTTTAAGTAAATTAACTCAGAATAGATATCTTGAAGACACAGTTTTGATTTCTTTTCAATCTCTTCTTTTGACCCAAGTTAGCACTGAATTAATAAAAAACACTGTTAAAAGAACACGTCCTCGAAACAGTCCCCACAATCCCTTTAAGAGAACAAAAGGAGAACAATCTTTTATATCTGGTCATGCCTCCGGAACATGGACAGTTGCTACTATAATTGCAGAAAGGTATCCACAAACAAAATGGTTTTCTTATGGACTAGCTACTGCTGTAGCTGCTGCACGAATTTATGAGGATGCCCACTGGGCATCAGATGTACTGGCTGGTTCTATCGTAGGTTATGGTTTTGGACAGTTGACTATAAAACTTAACAAAAGTGAAGATAAGAGTTTTGTGCTGCAACCTCTGCTAAGTGACAATGGTACTGGAGCTATGCTAAGTTTTTCTTTTTAGTTAAGTTTGTGATGGCGAAAAAAACATATAACATATATAACATTGTAACTTTTAACACTTCTAATAATATAAGACTATGGATCTAATTAGCTTTAAATCACCAAGATTAATATTATACTCTATCAAACGAAACTAAAAAAGTCAGGAACGATATCACTATCGCCCTGACTTTTATTATTCAGACTTTTTTCTATTAAACTTAATTCTTATACGACGGATCAATATCAGCTTTTCGCAAGCGAGTTGAATTTAAAACTACATTAATAGAACTAGTAAACATAGCTATTGCTCCAATTATCGGATGAATCAAACCAAAGTATGCTGCAGGAATAGCCATGCCATTATAGAACCAGGCCCAGAAATAGTTCTGCTTAATCTTCCTGAAGGTAGCATTTGATAATTTAATTGCGGAGATAACAGCACTTATATTTCCTCTTACCAGAGTAATATCTGCAGCTTCTATAGCAATATCCGTACCTGTTCCAATAGCGATACCAACATTAGCTTGCTTTAATGCTGGGGCATCATTAATACCATCACCAACCATTGCAACTACTCCATACTCATCCTGTAATTCTTTTATTTTATCAACTTTACCATCAGGTAAAACTTCTGCCAGCACTTGACTTATACCCACACTTTTGGCAATTGCATTAGCTGTCCTTTGATTATCGCCAGTAATCATAGCTGTTCTTATTCCCATAGATTCAATCTCTTTTATGGCTTGAACAGAATCCTCTTTTAAGGTATCAGCTACAGCTACAATTCCTACAAGTTTACCATCAACTGCTAATAACATTGCTGTTTTAGCTTCGTTCTCTAATTTTTCCTGTTCCTGATGATATTCTTGATGTTCAATATTATAATCATCCATCATTTTACGATTACCAATTAGAACCTCTTTGCCGTTAAGCAGGCCTTTAACTCCTTTACCTGTTACTGAAGTAAAATCATCTACTTCAGCCAGATCTATTCCATCTTCATCAGCTGCCTTTACGATAGCTTCTCCCAGTGGATGTTCTGAAGCCTTTTCAAGACTGGCTGCATAGAATAAGACTTCTTCTCTATTTATACCATTAAAATTAAGAATATCTGTTACTTCTGGTTTTCCTTTGGTAATGGTTCCAGTTTTATCGAAAGCTATAATCTTTGTTTCCCTGATTGTCTGAATGGATTCCCCTTTTCTAATAAGCACACCTTTCTCAGCACCCTTACCACTACCAACCATAATAGCTGTAGGGGTTGCTAAACCCAAAGCACAGGGGCAAGAAATTACCAGCACTGCTATAGTAGCAAGTATAGATAGTGAAATCACCGGTAAATCTGTTGTACTCCATGGGAAGTTAAAGAATTCAACAATCCCAATAAAAAAGTCAGGGAAGGTCACCCACATGAAAAATGCAGATAGAGCTATTACAATTACAAGTGGAACAAAGTATCCAGTAATTCTGTCAGCAAATTCCTGAATAGGTACCTTTGAACCCTGGCATTCTTCAACCATTTTAATAACTTGAGACAAGAAAGTATCTTTTCCAACTTTAGTGGCTTCTACTTTCAACATCCCCTGTTTATTAATAGTGGCACCAATTACTTCATCTCCTTCTTTCCTTTCAACAGGGATAGATTCACCAGTAGCCATTGATTCATCAATTGTACTGGAACCACTGATAACAAGTCCATCAGTAGGAATTTTTTCACCTGGCTTAATCAGCATTATATCTCCTGCCTGAACCTCGTCAATAGGAATTTCTTTTTCTTCTCCATCTACAATGATACGGGCAGTTTTTGCTTCCATTTCTAACAACTTTTTAATAGCCTGCGAGGCTCTTCCTTTAGCTTTAGCTTCCAGGAATCTACCAATCATGTGAAATGTCATAATTGATGTTGCCATTTCCACAAAAGAATATATTGGCCAGATATAACCTGCAAAATTTAATATATAGGGAATTAATGACCCCATAGTTACTAAAGTATCCATATTTGGACTAAGGTTCTTAATAGAACGATAACTACTCACATGAGTTTCCCAACCTACTATCATTATAGGGAAGAATCCTAAAATAAGCATAATCGTTAAATAGTTTGGGATTGAAACCCAGAACATATCAATCATCATCAAAATCATTACTGGAGCAGCAAAGGCTATTGACATCCACATTTTTCTAGCCGCTTCTGCTACCTTTTTTTCATCCTGATCTACCTCTTTTTCTACTTCTTCATCTAGCACATCATAACCACTTTGTTTTATGCTTTCTTTTATGTCAGACAAAGAAAGATGATCAGTCTTATATGAAATATTTGCTTTTTCAGTAGCAAAATTAATATTTACCTCACTTACTCCATCAAGTTTAGCAAGATTTTTTTCTATGTTCTGCGCACAACTAGTACAACTCATACCAGATATTTTTAAGCTTACTTTTTTAGTATTTTTGTTATCATCTGCTAACTCTGCTTTATAACCAGCAGCTTTTACAGCTTCAATAAGGTCTTCTACTCTTATATCTTCAAGCTGATATTCAATATAAGCTTTCTCCACTGCGAAATTAACCCTGGCCTCCTGTACACCATCAATCTTAGCTAAAGATTTCTCAACTGCTTGCGCACAATTTACACAACTCATACCTTGAATCTTCAAAGTAATACTCTTAGCTTGTTTCTTTGCTTCTACACTCATCACTTTTCACCTCTTTTATATTAATAATTCTATACCATCCATTCATATCATCAACTCTCGTCTACAACACAATATCCATATACCCCTATAAGGTATATTAAAAATATAACACAGAGATAAAATAAAGTCAAGTAATATACTCAACTTTTAATTATTCTTAAATTAAAAAAACCACTCCTTATCTAATAAGAAGTGGTTTTATCAAAGATTCTATATAATTAAATTTATTTGACACTTGTATTTAATTCTTCTTTCTGCCAAGTCATATGATAAATAAGCGAACCTATACCTATCGAAAGTTCTTCATTACGTAAAACAACACCTTCCGGAACATTAAGTCTGGCTGGAGCAAAATTCCAGATACCATGTATCCCTAGATCAACTAATTTATCAGTTATATCCTGAGCAACACTAGCAGGTGCAGCTACAATTCCTACTTCTATCTGCTCTCTTTCCATAAATTCTTCAAGATTTTTCATACTTTGAACTGTAATTAAACCAATACTATTACCAATTTTGTTAAGGTCACTATCAAATACAGCAACTATATTAAGTCCCATTTCTCTAGCACCTTTATAGTTTACAATGGCTCTACCCAGGTTTCCTGCTCCAATTAATACAGCAGGCCACATTTTATTAACACCTAGAATTTCTCCAATTTTTTTCTTCAGTACTCTAATATCATAGCCTACTCCTCTGCGTCCAAAATCCCCATAGTAAGATAAATCTTTTCTCACCTGTGTAGGTTGAATCCCCAAGCGTCTACCAAGTTCCTTAGAAGATATAACATCTTCATTTTCAATTGATAGAAGATTATCAAGACAACGATAATATAAAGGTAATCTTTCAACTGTTGCATTAGATACTGACATTATTCTTTTCATTTTTCTCCTCCTGGCTATTTATTAAATTATTTCTTCTCCACTACTCTCTTCTTTTTTATAAAGTGGCCAATCTTTTTAATGTTCAGAATCAAAAAGATTATTTAAATTTTAGTATAACAAACGAAACTTATCTGCGAGGCACTTTTACTAATAGCCTATATTTTGTTTTCATTATATTCGTTTGTAAAATATTTTACCATATATTCATGCAAGATGTCAAGTAATCATAGTGAATTACTCTGTTTTCCAGTGCTAGCTATCCTTAGATGATTAAACAAATATTTAAGCAAAAACTAACTGTCATTATAATTCCTGCTTCTGGTATGATAAACATTCTTTATAGCTATAACTAAGTATAAGATAATGCTCAAATAATACGAGTGGGGGGTATGATAAATTTAAAAAATTATTACTTTTCCTGTAGCAATTAGGCGAAAAGTAATATTTGAATGAAACTTAATTTTTCTTATAATTTTTTAGATATTAAGGTAAATAATCTATTGGGTCTACTGTTTTTCCATCAAAATATATTCTAAAATCAACATGTGGCCCTGTGCTTTGACCAGTACTCCCGGCTAAAGCTATAATGTCTCCCTGTTTTACTCTATCACCAGGTGAAACTAATAAGCGTGAGTTATGAGCATATAGAGTTCTTACTCCTTCTCCATGATCAAGGACTACTGTTTGTCCAAAACCACCAGACCAACCACTTTGTACAACAGAACCAGCAGCAGAAGCTTTCACTTCTGTTCCAGTAGGAACTGCAATATCTATTCCACCATGAAACTGTTGCCCCCCTGTTATAGGGTGAGTTCTATAACCATATGGTGAAGTAATTCTTCCTCTAACTGGCCAAATAAATGTACTTGTCTCACGATTATTTTGAACATTTCCTTCAGCTCGATGAGGTACTGTTAATCTTTGACCTATTACAATACGATCATTTCGAAGATTATTTGCTTCTTTTATTGAATTTACAGAACTTCCATGTCTTTGAGCAATTACCGAAAGAGAATCACCTGCTCTAACTTGATGATTTACGGTAGAATAAAGAACTTCTTCTCTACCGTCCCCTCTGCCGGCTTTAGGAATAAAAATTTCCTGACCAACAACTATTCTATCAGAAGGCAAGTTGTTTCTTTTACTAATAATTCTAGTACTTGAATCAAATTTCAATGCAATCTCAGATAGAGTATCTCCTGCTTTAACAGTATATGAGATTTCTGCTGTTCTTTCTTTCAAAAGATTTAATGTCTTATTACCAACAATACCATCAGCAATAAGCCCATTACTTGACTGAAAATCTTCAACTATATCTCTTGTGCGATAAGCAAAAATTCCATCAACAAGAATATCATAACCCAAGTCATACAATAATTCTTGTACCTCTTCTACTCCATTACCCCTATCCCCTACACGAAGATTTGTTGCAGAGCTTGTAGATGAAAATATAATAAGTATAAATAATATTATAAGTGCGATGTTAATAAGTTTCTTCAATTAAATCCTCCTTTAAAATAATGGGTAATTTAGGATAATACTACATACCCCTAAACAGTATCTAGTTACTAAAATATCATTATTAAATAGGAAAGTCAAGAAACTAATAGTAGTAATTCTTGGTATCAAAATATTAACACTTATCAACAACAATTAATGGTACAATCACTTCTTCTTCTGTCAAACCGGCATGTTGGCCTAAAAATACTTTTTGCCTAGCCAGCCATGTTCAAGTGGTGATAAACCAGAGTTATAAGAAGTCATAGCTGCAGTAGTTGTCGAAGGAAATACAGAACTTAGCCTGGATTTAATATTTCTTCTTAAGAAACTATCTTCGGGTAGACTGTGGTTTAAAACATCTAAGCCATACCATCAAATACCATTAAGACTATATTCTTGTGTCCCTCTACCAAATATTCATTTAGTATTTTAAGAGTTGAATCTTGAACATACAAATGATATAAGTACCCTCTTCTACAATCATGGGTGATAAATACTATATTAGATCATAAAAAGAATCTTCACCTAAATGAGCACAATATACTCGAGCAAGATCTTTTAACTCTCCTTCATCTAAATAAATCCAATCATCAATAGAGCCTCTATAGCAATACCTTTCCACTTTGAAAATCCTTGTATTTTCATCCACTAAAGAAAATCTCATCTTAGAACTATAATTCAAGTACTTTTTTAATTTCTTTTGATCAGAAAATGGACCAATAAAACTCATTAAAGAATCCGCATTATCCTGAGCCAGATATACCGTTATTACTCCTTTTTTTACATATACACGATAATATTTTGCATTCGAATATTTTTTAATACTGGTTTCAATAATTTTTTTCTCTTCACCACTAATTATTTTAGGAGTTTCTTTTATCAAATAAACTTTCCCATCAGCTTTTTCATCAATCTCATAACCCTCTGGTATTTTCTCTACTACATCTTTTTTCTTTTTCGAAAAGTAATATGTCAAATTGCCTTTTTTAGTTTTTCTTTTATTAAGATAGTATATATCTCCGATAAAATTTTCATATTTAACTATTGCCATATAATCAGCTCCTTACTATAAAAGATAATTTAGAAACGTATACAACAGTAGCATCTTCACTTTAATATAAGTAAGTTTTTTCTTATTATTTAAAGATCTTCTTCAATAATTTAAAAAAATCAAATGATGTTCTATTATATACTTTATTATAGCCATATTTCTTAGGATTTCTTAACCACCCAGAACCTTTAGGCATCTTCAACTTCCCTCTATGAACCATCTGTCTTTTGATGCTTGTCCTAGCTGATATTCTCTTTTTCAAGCTGGGTTTTCTTATACCAAATTTCATTATGATCCTCCTTATAATATTAGTAAAAAAATCTGAGCAAAATTAGCGAATCATAATTAGTTTAATATTTATTAATAGATTTTATTCTACTAACTTAATCTTTATCCCCAGGGCTCCATACTTCTTTTCTCTTTCTTTATCATAAATCGTATAAGTTCCTTCCAGCATATAATCTAAACTCTTACCTCTTCTACCAAACAAGTCAAAAGGAATATCTTGATAAAATTCTTTAAAACTAGAATAATGTAATAAAGCAGTTATTTTTACTTTTAATTTTTCCTCATTCTCAGGAAGTTTTGAAAATATAATATAATCGCCCAATCGAAGTTTCTGCCTTTTCTCATCATTTAACCTTATTTCAATTTTCTTTTCACCAGATTTAATCATTTCAAAAGGATCCTCAAGTAAATGCATCTTATGTATCTTCGCTGACATAACAATACTCCTTTCAAACAACACCCTTATTTTAGCTATTTCATATTATATTTCTTATTTTATATTATGATTTGCTAAAGTAAAATTTATTAATTCTAGCTTATTATATTTGTTATTTCTTTGTGAATGGAAATTTTCCTGCTTATATTTAAATTAATGAACCCCTTCTTTTTTAAAAGAAGGGGTTTCAAATGGATACGATACTACTACAAGTCTCTATTTATTCATACCAGACTCAAATCGATGCCCGTTAATTTCATAATTTAAAGAATTAATAATAGTATTTCCTGCTGTATTATCCTCATATTCCATTCCTAACTCTAAAGCACCTAACCAGATATCATCACCCCTACCCAATTCCTCCTGTATATAATCTAAGAAGGGCTTTAAATCAACTACTTCCGGGATCGTACCTTTATCAAGAATTCTAAATTGGCTGTATGTCCATCCTCCACCAATCCAGTCATCATCACCCCACCCTGATTCAGAAACATTATACTCATAAGTATAATTGCCATCATCTACAGCATTAGGATCTACTGGAGGATCCCAATCCCAAAGACCATCTTTCCAATCAAACCAGATCATTACTTCATCTGTTATTGAATCAGAAACATCATCACCTGGTTTATCTTCAGTTAACCAGAGTTCAAAAGCAAGATTCCAGTAGCCGTCTTCTTTAAAGATATTATAATCAAGATCAATCTCCATAAACAATGAATCAATTTCACCCAATTGTATAGGCAAAACATCTGTAGTGAAATCATGAGCACCCCATGGTTTCACACCTAAAAGAACTTCAGGATAATTAGGACTAGCTGAATCAGTATTAGCTCTCTCCCATTCCCAGCCATATCTACCGTCATCAGTTACAAAAATAATCTGTTCTGTATTTTGAGTTGTTGACCACATATTATTAATTAGAACAAAATGCTCATCAATAAGAAACTCATCCCAATTTTCAGAACCTACCTTTATTAATTCAGTATCCTCTAAATCAAAGTCCAAATCCAAATGAGTACAACCAACCATTACAACAATAAGTATAAGTAACAATAATAGTAAAACAAATATTTTCTTTTGCATTTATAAAACCTCCATGTAATTTATAAATTTCAACTTAAGTAAGTAGTAATAATCAAAATTTTCGTAAAAATATTCAGAACAATATCTCTATTCTATTATATAGCAAAATTACCTATATTAAAAGAATTATTATCATTTTTTTATTTTTTATGTAATAAAAAATAAGCAGAATGTATTATATCCTGCCTATAATATATAGTCTAGAAAGGTTCTATTTCAACCAGTACTCACTACCATCAGCTTTTCTATCCATGAATCCATATTCTATTAGATATCGTCGTAAGGTAACAAAATCATCATAGACATCTTTTAACACTTGATTGATTTCAATTTCTTTATATATCTTATCTCTTTCAAATCTCTTAATTATTTCCTGTAGAATAATCAGCTTATATTTTTCTTTCATATAGAAAGTACTTAATTTCCCTTCTAAACCATCAGGAAAATATTTTTTTAAAACATCTTCTTTCTCTTTTTGAGTTATGTTATAACGATCATCAACCATAGTAGCAGTGCTGTGAATCTCCAGAAAAGTTGGAGCATGCTTATCTTTATCTTCAAGCAATTCCATCATTGTAAGAAAAACTTTTGATTGCCTTTCTTTTTGTTTTAAAGTATATCGATGATTTCGAATTGTTGAAGTACTTCCTATTTCTAATTCTTTTTGTATTTCTTCATCACTTTTTCCCTGATAAAATAGCTGAAGAAGATTACTCTGGTGTTCTGTAAGCCCTGTTAATTTCTTATCCAGATTAATCAAAAAATCAAAAACAGAACCATGTTCTTTCTCAATGTGGATTCGCATATACCTCTCTGCTTCAAAATGAGTATCTTTTTCCTGATATACTATTCCCTTCTCAACCTTTTTCCCACACAATAAACAAAGGTATTCATATTCCTGCTCTATATAACCTAATTTTAGATCTTCCAAAGATGCCTTCCAAAATATTTCTCTTAAATCCATTACAAACACTTCCTTGTTCATTTATTATATTTTAGATATTCATTATTAATATCTACTTTATAGTAAACATTATACTATTTTGTTTATTAAAAGTCAAGTTTTTTTATGAAGGAAAAGGAAAATCCCGTCTGCAAAAGAAGACGGGATTAGTTTTTCATATATTATTTTATCCTAGGCTAAATTCTGTGAAAAATCAAACTGAACTTAGAACCCAATATATTCCTAATTAAAGATTCTTTCCATTATTGTCTATAAGCTCTTTATACCAATATCCTGAATCTTTTATAATTCGTTCACCTGATTCAAAATCAACATATACTAAACCAAATCTCTCCTGATAACCATAAGCCCATTCAAAGTTGTCCATAATTGACCAGTGGAAATATCCAGCAATATCGGCACCTTCTTCACCGGCCTTTTTAAAACCTTTTAAATAACGTGAGAGAAAATCTATTCTTTGAGAGTCATGCACCTTCCCATCCAAAAAAACCCAATCAGTATTGGACAATCCATTTTCAGTAATTATCACTGGTTTACCATATCTCTCATAATAAAATTTAGCACCCCAATATAAAGCGTCTTGAGTAACCGGCCAATTAAAAGCTGTTCTGGCAAATCCTTTTTTTCTTTCTACAGTATATGGCTTGCCATTCCCATCTAATCCAAGCTTACTTCCCTGATATATATTAACACCAAAGAAGTCAATGGGTTGAGAAATAATGTCCATGTCCCCCTCTTTTATATCAGGCATATACTCTTTATATATTTTTAGACCATCTTCAGGGTAATGACCTTTAATGACTGGATCCATCCACCAACTCATTGACCATAATTCACTATGTTCATTAACAAGAAAATTACTTTTTCTAGCTACTTCAATATTCTCCTCATTCTCTTCTAGTGGCATCACTGGGGAGCCAACTGGTGCCATACCAATACGACAATCCTGATCAGAATTTTCCCTTATTACCCTTACAGCCTTACCATGTGCTAATAAAACATTGTGACTTATTTGCAAAATATCATCCTTACTCAACTTCAAACCAGGGGCATGAACACCATCTCTATGACCCAGATTAATAAAAACCTGAGGTTCATTTATAGTAAACCAATTTTTCACCCTATCTGATAACCTATCTACTATTATTTTGGTATATTCAGCAAACCAATCAGAACTGGCCGGGTTTAACCACCCTCCTTTTTTGTATAATTCATAAGGAAAGTCCCAGTGAAATAGTGTTACATATGGTTCAATGTCATTTGCTAATAATTCATCAATTAATTTGTCATAAAACTTAAGACCCTTTTCATTTATCTTACCTGTCCCATTTGGTAATACCCGGGGCCATGATATAGAGAGGCGATATGCCTGCAGTCCAATCTCTTTCATTATTTTTACGTCTTCTTTGTACTTATGGTAATGGTTACAGGCAATCTCTCCTGTATCATTATTTAAGATAGCCCCTTCCTTTCTACAAAACATATCCCAAACAGAAAGTCCTTTACCATCTTCAAAAGCTGCACCTTCAATTTGATAAGAAGCTGCTGCTGCACCCCATACAAAGTCTTTTGGAAAACTCATTATATCATCTCCTATAACTATTTTTTTATTAATTAAATACCTTACTCAAAGATAGTAAACATCACCTATTGAAACTGCTCTAAGTTAATTTCACCATGAGATATGAGATATACTTTTTAATACTTCTACAAAAAATTCATGTTCTTTCTTTAAAACTCTTGTTTTCAAAGAAGATACATCGTCATCTTTAAAAACTGGAACTTCAGTTTGAGCTATAATAGGTCCTGTATCGTATTCTTCATCAATGATATGTACAGTTACACCAGTAATACTATCACCAGATTCTAAAACTGCTTGATGAACCCTATCACCATACATCCCTTTGCCACCATATTTGGGTAATAAGGATTATATCGTCAAAATCCATCTTTTAAATAATTTTTATAACGAAAAAGTTCAAAATTTATTTTCTAGCAAATTAAGAAGCTTTTCTTCTGTCCTTCTCACAATTTCCTTACCCTTCTCTACGGTTGCTGCCGAAGGATATCCTACACATCCTGGGAAACTGTTTCTATCAAAAAGACGTTTTTCTTTAACATATTCATTAAATTGATCATCTTCTATATAACGATCAAGTATTTCAGCTTTTCTTACTCTCTCGGGATAAAGATACATCATCACAGAAGTTTCACCTTCACAGGCATGTTTCACACTATCTTGCTTGTCCAATATACCGGAATAATCAATATCATATAATTCAATTACAGTACAATTACCTTTAACCTTTTCTATAGCCTTTATATGTAAGGGTTCTCCATGATAAGATAAGAAAATAAACTCCTTAAAACCCTGAGCATCCCACCATTCAATAACTTCCTGCAATAAATTCAGCAGTGTATTCTCTGAAATATTAGCTGTTCCATAATATAATTGGTCACATATTAAATTAACTCCATAATTAACAGTAGGTGCTAGCAATATACCTGTCTTATTTGATAAATATTCAGCAAAATATTCGCAGACTAAAATATCTGTATTCAAAGGCAAATGATGACTGTGTTGTTCACATGTACCTACAGGGACTATCAGTCTATTATCTTTCTTTATATACTCAGACACTTCTATCCATGTTAAGTCTGCTAACTTCATATAAGACCCTCACTTTTTAAGGAATTATAATCCTGATAAAATAGAATCATATTACTCCAGCAACCTTGCAACTACACGACTAATAGATGAATCAGCCTTTATCTTTAAGGGAAATGCTATTATTTCAAAACTATTTACCTCATTTAACTTTGATAAATTTGTCAGATTCTCTATAATAGGAATTTGATTTTCAAAAAGAATTTTATGTATAGTAAAAGGAGATTCATCAGGTGATGGCATATCCAATCCTAGCATTTTAATCTTTTTAGAAACCAAGAAATCTGCTAATTCTTCAGAAACAACTGGGGAGTCTGTAAAATACTCTTTTTTGCCATATTTAGTACTATGATTAGTAAATAGCAAAACTATATCTCCCTCATTAACTATATCAGAATACTTCTCCTTATAAGCAATTCTTTTTTCTCCTCTTACATCTAGCATAATAGCCTGACCAATGAATCTATTTAACGGAATTTCATTGATAAATGTCTTGCTATTAGTCAAATGCATAGATGTATCAATATGTGTACCAACATGCATACCTGATTCTAGCTTATAATTATTATATTTATCTTCAGTCAAAAACTTATCCTGATATAGTTTGATTGGATCATCACAAGGATGTACTGGCATAGTATCAAGAATATTATGACTTAAATCAATTAACTGATGCATTTAATACACACTCCTAAATATAAGTAGATAATAAGAGTATATCACAGAAAGTTTCAAAAAAAAAGAAATCCCAATTAAGCAAATTAGAGATTCCTGTTATGTAATATTAATCCATATTACTCCTTGTATCCTAAAAAATTTGTAGAAAGCGTAATAACGACCTATCACAGTCGTTATTTTACTTAAATCTATTTAATTATATCCGATTAATTTATATATACTAAACACCCCAGGCAAGACTTTTAGAACAGCGCATTTGTATATCTATATTTTTATGTAATAAATATATCATAATTTTATCTTATACTATTTTTTTATTCTCTAAATAAGACCTAATCTGAGTCAACATTCTTTGTAAACGTATTGTGCAATCAATTTTCCTATTTATTGGCTTTCTCCATGTATTTGATAACGGAAGATGTATAGTATCTTTAGACTTCTGACCCATATCCCAAAATCCATCTCTACATATGTTGTTATGCAGCCATTTCAAAAAATCTTTCATTACAAATTTACCATAGTCATATTTACTTATTAATTCATACGCATTTATATAACGAATAGCATCTTTGGAATAAAAATCATCAGGAAATTTACTCAGACTATCTTCACATATATAATAAATTCCGTTATTTGAACTAATTATATAATCAATAAACTTTTTCTCAACCTCTTCTGATAGAATACCAGAAAGTATGGATACTATATAAAAATTTTGTATCCCTAGTATTTCTTTTTCTTTTGGAGTATTATGAACCTCATAATATGCTTGTTTATAAGCCTGAGAATCAAACTTGTCTCCTGAAAATGCAAAAGAAACAATTTTCCCCCACTTTTCTGCTACTTCCCTTGCAGTAACATTATAAGGATCTATTATTCTTAACCATGTTGCTACAAATAGTCTTGAGAGTAATTCCCAATCATACTTCTTCTCCTTATAATCTCGAAGTTCCAATTCCTTAAGTAAATAAAATTCCATATATATAAGAGCTTTTTCAATTACTTCATCATCCTTGTCCAATCCTAATGCTATTAGTCTACGTATGGCCTGTTCTGTTGTTATTTCACTTTGGCGTAATTCAGCCATACTATGAAATTTTCCCCATGAACCGTCGCTCCACTGCTCCTTAATTATATCTGTTACCATTTCTGACTCTAATACCTGCTTTTTAAGTTCTACCATATCTTCACGTTCTTTATCTATTTCTAATACATCTCTCATTAGAATATACTTTGGTATTGGATCCAACTCAAAATCTAAAATTTGTTCTGCAGTTTTCACATTATCCTTCCTTTCTGACTTCGTATGCCATTATTTTGTATTTGTTATAATTATAATATATTTATACAATAATTACAAAAATTATTACAAGTAAAAAGAACTATTTTTTAATATTTATTAGAAATTTTAATTATTATTACCTAAATACTTAACTTTTGCATTTAATTTCCTTAGGCATTAAAAAAATTCTATTTCCAACTCCTTAATATTATTGTAATTACCATAATAATAGTTAAAAATATATTTTTCTGATTTTATCTATAATTTTATTATACTTTTTTAGCTTCATGCAATATATTTTGTATAAAATCTTTTTTTAATTCTGTGTACATCGTTCTATTATTTCTATGATTCCGCCATATGTCTAATTTCAGATTCCCATATGCCCTAGCTACATCAGCATTTTCAATCAAATAATTTCTAAATAATAAATGATCACTCCAGGTGGGATGACTCTGATCATACATATGTATATGAAAATATCTTTTATTACTAGATTCCTTCACAAAATAATCTCTTCCTGTGATACCATTTTCCCCCTTATAGATATACGATAGTTCTTCTAAAGATTTAATAAGTTCCTCTTTATTTACCTTTTTTGAAGTTCCGATTCCGATATCAATAATTGGCTTGGCCGGCATACCTGGAATAGCTGTGCTACCAATATGCTCTATTAATACCTTATTATTTAACTTTCTACTAATTAAAGATTTTTCTTTTTCAAATTTTTCTCGCCATAATTCCATATGAGGCATTATAGATATCTTTTTATTTTCCAAACCAAATATGGCTTTCTCATTAAATAAACTTGGTATATGCTTTTTTGATAAGTAATGATGAAATTCATTGTTAAGAAGTAATAGTTCCTCAGATTTATACCAATTGTACTTAAGAACAATACCAGAAGAAAGTCCTTTTACATTAACTTCATGTTCCCATTTATCATCAGTTTCTTGAGTTACTTTAAGCAAAAAATAATGCCTCTTAACTATTTTATTGATATTATCATGATACTTTTCTCTCTCACCTAGTTTCTTTACTACTTTAAAACTATCTAACCCGGTCTCATTATATATTTCCCTTTTTAAAGCATAAAAAATATTTTCTTCTTTCAAAAAAGACCCACAGGGGATTTGTAATGATAATACAGGTAAGTTTTTAAATGAAAACATTAGTAGTTCATCACTATTCCCATCAGTCTCTCTAACTATATAAGCTGCTATCTTTTCTGTAACAGTTTCCATTATAATCAACCACTCCAAATTATTTCTTTTTATTCATATATATATCTATATTATTCATAAGAATTATTATTCCTGCATATAATTTAGAATTTATGGTAACATAATTTTTCAATAATTTATAGCATAAAAAAAATACCTCCAAGTAGATAGTCTAGTTTAATTAATTAGACTTGTCTACATTAGAAGTATCATATCATTTTATAATGGATGATTTTTTATATTTTAAAGATAAATTATCTATCTCAAATAAATCCAAAATATTCTAATACAAGAAGCAATATTGGAGCATTTATAGCTGTAAAAAACCCCATAACACAAATTGCTAAACCTCCTAATGCTCCTTCCTGTTCACTTTCTTCAAGAGCGCGAGCTGTTCCCAGACCATGAGCTGTAATACCCATAGTCATTCCCTTAGCGATAGTAGATTTTACTTTAAATAGTCTATTAAGCTCTGGTCCAAACATACCACCTAATAAACCAGTTACAATTACTGCTGCAGCTGTTAAAGCCATTATTCCTCCAATTTGTTCTGATATTTCAACAGCAATTGGTGTCGTTACAGATTTAGGAATAAGTGAAAGCAAAAGCAAATTATCGGTATTTAGAATTATACCCAATCCTACTACCATTAAAATAGCTATAAATGAAGAAAGTAAAATACTTAAAAGAATCACTATCAGATTTTCCTTTAATAACTCTAATTTTTTGTACATAGGAATGGCTAAAGCTACAGTTGCAGGTCCCAATAAAATCGAGATATATCTGCCACCATTATTATAACTATCAAAACTTATATCAAAAACAATTAAACAAGAAAATATTATAAAAAGTGATACCAATATAGGATGAAATATAGCTATCTTCTTCTTTTTATATAAAAAACATCCCAAAAAATATGCTCCTATAGTCAACGTAATGCCGAATACTGGCTCCTGTGCAAATTCAATTATCATCTTTTAACTCCTTTTTTCAAATATACAAACAAATAGGTCAATCATTTTTGCAATTATAAAATACAAAATAAAATATGCTAGAACTACTATTATTCCAAAAGATATAATACCTTCCATAAGTAACTCTCTGTATGCTAAAATTCCAATAGACACAGGTATAAAATAGAGCATCAAATGTTCCAGTAATAAATCTCCTGCAGGAACTACATCTTCAAGTTCAATAATTTTAAACACAAGAGAAAAAAATAATAAAATCATTCCTATAATGTTTCCAGGAATAGGCAAGGAAGTTACTGATACAATTAGCTCCCCAATAAATAAAAGTAAAAAAATCAAGAATAAACCTTTGATAAATTTCAAATACAACACTCCTTGTCTTACATACTAGATCTACCATATAGATGTAAAAGATAATTCCATAAAGTATGTACATTATTTCACATTCATATGCAAAGTAAAGGTGAAATATTTAAATATCTTAAGAAGATATTTAAATAAGAAAGACTTATGTAGCCTAATTGAAATTATAAACTGCATTCATATACTA
This sequence comes from Halanaerobiaceae bacterium ANBcell28, assembly GCA_037623315.1. Taxonomy (GTDB): domain Bacteria; phylum Bacillota; class Halanaerobiia; order Halanaerobiales; family DTU029; genus JBBJJH01. The sequence goes on along the minus strand of JBBJJH010000015.1, from coordinate 61,570 downwards.
TCATAGAATATATTTGTGTGTCAATATTTTATTTTTATCGACATTGTCTGCGTATAAAAAATCACCTACTTTTAGCATAGGTGATTTTTTATTTTCACTTGGAAAGTTAGGTTAAGATACTATTTAAGTCTTATCACAAAATAATACCTCTAAAATCTCATATAATATTTTTTCTTTAACTGTACGTGATAATATATCATTATTTTTTATAAAGGATGGAATATCTTCTGTATGATACTGCCGGGTTTTTTTATTATAGCCTTCACAAATCTTACTTAGCAAGTCCTTGTATGTATATATACTAAACCTCTCCAAGTTTAAATTTTTTGCAGCCATCTCTAATAAAGACAATATTATTTCATCATAATTCGCATCTTTATCAATATCAAGTATATTTACCAATTTGGGAATAATATGTTCAAAAAGTAGCCTTCTACTTCCTATTCCAGTATTTTTTATGTTCAAAAGAGAAGATATCTCCCCAATCTGTTTTTCTTCTAACTTAAATAAAGTATTGATATAATCTTTCTCTTTTTTATCTACTTCAATATAATACTTACTTCCTTTAAGATTACGAAGTACTTTTAAAGTATCATAATAACCTAATTTTAAATTATACCTCATTTTTTCTTGAGTAAAATCAAGGATATTCCCCAATTCTTCCTGGGGTGCAATATGAATGATTTTGATATCATCGTTATCTATATTTCGTAATCGTCCTATACTATGAGTTCTAATAGCTATAACTTCGCTGTAACCTTTGTCTCTCAAAAGTTTAATAGGAAGGTTATCATATATACCTCCATCAAGAAAATACTTACCGTCCATCTTTTCCATTTTAAATACAGGTAAATATGAACTAGCCATTATGTATTCAATTAATTTGCCCTCTGGAATATCTTCTATATACAATTCCATAGGCTTCATATCTGATAGATTAATTGTTACTAGAGCAAAATCTATTTGAGAAGAACGAATAAGTTCTTCATTAATATTTTCAAGCAATAATCGCCTAATCTTATCTAACTCTATTCCCCTATTTTTAAAAATTTTTTTGATTTTTTTCCACATATAAGAAATATTGTCTTTATTTATTTCAAATTCCTTAAGTTCATGAAGACGTTTATCATCTACATCAAATAATGACGATGGAGTAATATTATGCCAAAGTTGATAAGCCTTCTCTAAATCACCTTGAGCAATCATAGCAGCATTAATAGACCCAATCGAAGTCCCGGCCACTCCTGATATCTCTATCCCAGATTCCATAATGGCTTTATAAGCTCCAATTTCATAGGAACCTCTAGCGCCTCCACCTTCTAATACTAAACCAATCATAAAAACTCTTTATCGCTGAGTTTCGATAAAGACTCACCACTTTTTCTAAGAAAATATTTAATAGAAAGCATAATTATCACCATCTCCATATACATTAATTATATAAACAAAATCCTCTTCATCAATATTGAGATGAACTTGATATCGAAAAGTAGAACTCTGTATTATTTCTTTTAAAATTATATCTGCAATAATAATACTACTTTCTTTAGAGTTTTCTTTCAAACGATTTTTTATATTTCTATACCATAAAGGAAAAGAAACTGAGCTTAAGAATATTTCTTCTGCCTTTTCATAATTAGATGACTCTAATAAAGATAAAAACTCAAAAATAAGCTCTTCAATTTCATATAAATGGGGCCTTATGAATGAATATAATATTGTATCGCTTATTGATTGTATTGTTTGATACATACTTTCATTATCAGTATTTATCATTACTACTACACCTAAATTATGTTCAGATGAAAATTTAACAGAGGAGTTATTAGGTGGAAAATAACCGCCATGTCCAATAATATTATTATTATTTAACATCCAACCTAAACCATATCTACTTGATTGATTTAAAAACATTTCGTTTATATTATTTTTAGATAATAATTGCACTCCATCTGGAGTCTTACCTTCACTTAAGATAAAACGCAAAAAATGACTAATATCTTCCACAGAAGAAAATATACCACCACCTGGTATATCTAACTCGGGAAATTTTATTATACAACCTTCTCCTCTTATAATAAAGTAATCTTCATAATTCAACCCATATGAGGCATACCTTTCCCCGAATTTTTCCATTGATTCAAGTAAACTCAATCCTGGATAAGTAAAATATCCTGCCGTAATTTCATCTATTATTTCATCCATGCCTATATAAGAATTCTTCATTGCTAAAGGTTCAAAAATATTTTTATTAATATATTTTTCAAAACTAAGTCCAGAAGTACTTTCTATAATCAAGCCTAATAAACTATATCCTATATTAGAATAATTATAGCCTTTTCCAGGGGGGAAAAGAAGAGTTTCATACTTTAGATACTCTAGTAGACAGGTAGTATCACTAAAAAGATACTCATAACTTACTTTATATTTTAATCCAGCACTATGGCTTAATAAATGTTTAACTTTTATATCTTTATAATCCTGTCCTTTTAAAGATAACTGAGGTATATAATTTATAATATGTTCATCTAATTCAACTAAACCCTGATCAACTAAAATCATAATCGCAGTAGCAGTAATTGGTTTAGTTACAGAAGCAATACAATAAATTGTTTTATGACTGGCTTTTATTTCATTTTCTAAGTCTGCATAACCAAATCCTTTAGCCCAAATTATTTCATCTTGATTTACAACAGTAGCACTCAATCCTAGAATATTTTTTTCTATAAGAATATCTTGAATCATTTGCTCAGTTTCTTCAATTACTTCAGAATAATCAACGAAATCAGCATAAACAACAGAAGAATTAAAAGGAAAATGTATCATAAAGCTAAGAAATATTATTATAAATAAGCTTTTATTTTTCCTCTTAGTCTTTTTTTTCATTATCTAGACCTCCTAATACAATTTTAATTTCCCCTTTTTCATGTTTTTAAATACTAATTTACCATATTTAGCTTTTATGTAAGCGAAGAAAATTATATAAAGAATATAATTTAGCATAAAGATAGTTTTAACTTTATACTTACTATTTATAATATAAATCCTTAATTTAATTTTCCCTTCTCTTTATAAAACAAATCTAATATAAACTTATATCTTTACAATACCTTTTATGATCTCTAAGCCCTTTAAGTAATAATCATAATCCACCTTTTTCGCCCAGGCACAAATAATAATTCCTTTGTATAGATTGTAAAAATCCTTTTTAAAATATAACCTCTCTAAGTTTATTTCTCCATATTCTTCATAGCCTGCTATAAAATTTTCTGCCCAGTGTTGATTATTGGCAAGCAAAGGAAGATAAACATATATTAATTCTTTATCTATATCATCAGGTACACATTGTTCAAAATCTATAACAGCAGTCAGGTGATATTTACCATTATACCCAACGGCTATTATATTTCTTTGATCATAATCATTATGGCATAAATTAGCCTCATTCACTCCATCCACTATCTTATACATTGATTTCAATTTTGCTTCAGCTGCTCTTATTAATAAAGGCTCATCATGCTTAAAGGTATGCAAATCCACTAATACTTTATTTATTCTTTGTTCAAAATAATCTCTGTACTTGGAAAAGTTATTGATACTATTGCCTTCTTCATCCATGCTCCCGAAAAAATTGAAGTTTTTATACCCATGTATTAAACCTAGTTGTTTTCCCATTTCATAATATATTTCATTCCAATTTTCTAAGCTTATTCTATCAAGAAGATCAAGTAAAATCTTTCCTTCTATGAACTCATATACTAACCACTCAATTCCATCATCAAATATGCCATAGTCAAGAATTTCAGGAGCTAAAATATTACTATCAGCAAAAAATTTTAGGCATGCTACTTCCCTATTCCATCTATTTTTCTTATGATAAAGTTTTAAAACATAATTTTTATTAGCACATTTTAGCTTATAAACTAAGTGTCGTTTTAAATGATGATTTCCTATTGCTTTAATAGAATCAACACTTCCAACAATACTCTTAGCTCTACTCTTTATCTCGTTTAAACTAATTTGTATCATATTTCTCTCCTTGATAAGAATATGGTATTAGTATATTACGTATCCATCACCATCATCATGCACATGAATAGTATATACAAAGTTTTCTTGACCAATATTCACGTCAAGCTCATAATTTATAGTTCTTCCGTCTATCTCTCTTAAATAAATATTCTTTATTATAATTTTCTCATTATCAGCATCATCTAAATTTCTTCTTATATTTCGATACCAGGTTGGGGTCGCTAAAATTTTATGAAACATATCTTCTGCTTCTTCAAATTCTCTCATATTTAATAAGGATACTAATCTTAAAATATTATCTCGCCCTTTTATTTCATCTTGAGCTAAAATATCCAGTTCTTCAAGTCTAAAAAGCTGACGATCTGGATCAAGGGCTACACCTACAAATCCTTCCTCAACATCAAGGAAATACTGTTTATTATCTAGAGAATAATCAAGTGAATGAATTATCATGTCTCCTTCTGGATAGACAATTCCTATTTCCAGTGGTAAGTCTATTTTCCTATCAGAATTAATTATAAGTTCCAGCTGTCCAGCAGCTACTTCTCCGATTTCCATATCAATTTCAGCTGGTCTAGCTTCATTTAACCAATATGTAAAATAATTAGCATAAGTTTTACCAAACACCTTTTCAGCAGAACTAACTAAGCAATCCAGTGTTTTTTCTTCTTCATCTGTTTTACGAACATAATTCATAAACTCAAAAACCATCTCTATACCTTCTTTGTTTCGTAAACCTTCCAACATCATGGTTCCCATATAATAAGCTGCCATTGAGTAATAATTTAAATAATTGTACTTATCTAAAGTCAGTAATCCTTCTGAACTATTTATATAAGATAACTCTCTAATTCTATTATTTAATAGAAAATGATAAAATTCCATACCAAACTTATCAGCTGCCATTGTAATTGCAGCAAATTCAGTGAACCCTTCACCATACCACATGTCATTTGAGTAAAAATAATAATGAGCTATTTCATGAGCCAGGAGAGTGAATACATCAATATTTATATCGTCTGTTTTAATATAATCCAAATAAGGAATTCCTAAAGATATTAAGCCATCAGCAAAATTGAACCCACCCCATCTGTCCATAAAAGCTATGTTAAAATAATCTATACCAACTGCTTGCATATAGTTTTCATAACTACGTTTAATTTCATCAGCTGTTTCTGCTATTTTATTTGCATGCTCTTTTCTATCCTGGGGTAAATAGATATTTATATCTTTTAAGCCACTATACTCATATATGTAATAGTCATGAAATAAAACAGAACTATATCCAGTATCTAACCATTGGGTAATATTAATTCCATCCTTTACAAGAGTTTCTTTTTTTCTACCACCACTAACACCTATATATGGCTCAGGAGCTCTTAATTTTAAATCAATTTTAAAATTCTCATTTGTAAAATATGGACTCCAAAGAGAACTAATAGAACTCAGTAATACCCCATCATCTCTTATATATCCTGACATAACATTAATATAGCTCTCTGGATACCCTGTATAAGTCATTGTAAGATTTATATTTTCATCTCTATATTTTCTAGGTACATAAATAAATCGACCTTCCAATAAGCTCCATACCCGAACTTCCTCGCCTTCCAATAAAACTTTATCAAACTCCAATCCATTAGCTAAAGCGAATAGAATATATGGTCTTTTATTATCAGCAGGAACCAATTCCATTTCAGCTTTATAATATAATTCTAGCTCATCTGGTATAAATTCAACTTCCATACTCATTTCTACTAATTCATATGTACTTAATCTTTCTAATACATTATCTAAAAAATCATAAGATATCATATTAGAGATGTATCTAAATGTTATACCACCTATTAGTATTATGATTAATAATAAAGGTAATATTATATGTATTTTCTTTCTCTTCTCTTTACCATCAATTTCTTTATTACTCTTATTTCGTTTTATATTCATCTGTTCAAACCCTTTCTATTAATCTATATTTTAATAAACCCTTCTAGTTAATATTCATTTCTTGGTTCATTACTTTACTCTCCTCCAGGGAATAATCTCTTTTATTTATACAATATGATATTCCATAAAACACACTTCAAAGGGCAAATGAGAAAAGTTTTTCCTTCCTGTTTCAAGAAATCCCAGATCAATATACCATTCTTTCAAAACCTTATTTTCATTTATAACCCCAATCTTAAGGACTTTTGTCTGATAATCTTTAGCAAGATCAATACACTTTAGCATTAATTTTCTCCCTATTCCTTTATGCTAGGCTTTTCATAGTCTCCAATATAATCCTTATTCAGCTCCATATACTCGTTAACAGCCTTTTCATACATTTCCAACGGGCTCATTCCATGGCTATAAATCTTAATATATATTTCATTAAATGTAGTAAAATCAATCCATTTAGAGGCTTCACATGTTTCTCTAGCTAATACTTTTCTATTTAAGAAAATTGCCATAGTTTCAAAAGCCATATAACTAACAAGTCCATATACATCTGGCTTATTAATCCGAGGCAGTTCCTTCTCATATTTTGATATTAAATCAATTAAATCAGGTAATAAAACATGAATGCCTAATTCATGACTAAACATATCCAACAAAAAATTTTGTTCATGGTCATAAAAAGCAGTATTTTTCTCTAATGATAGATTATTAAAGGAAGGTCCATTAGCTCCAGCATAGTAAAGAACAAAATAATAATTATCTCCTACAAATTTATATCCTGTCACCTGCTCCCACTTTTCAATAAGTCCAAGTTGTATATTTTTATTCAACTGTCTCGAACGTTCTTCTAATATAGTCTTTACTTCAGGCCAGATCTTCTTAAGGTAATAATCTATATTCTCAATGTATATATCAGCAATTTTACGAAAAACTTCTTTTATAGTTATAAGATCAGGTAATATTGATTTTTGCCATGTCTCATCATCAAAGTGATATATTTCAGGACAATACTTTTTTAAAGGTGAGAAACTTCTATCTTTAAGTGCTTTATTAAAATCAAAAAAGTAGTTTTCATAACCTTCTTTGGTTTCTATATTAGAGTATGACGGCATGAAGTATAAAAAAACTGCTAAATAGCCATGATCCGTACCTTGAAAAGCCATTAAATCCATATTGGACTTCAAATAATCCCTATCTTCAACAGAAATACTTGACTGATACTTCTTATAATACTCCTCATCTTCAAAAGCCTTTGCCAGAGTATAAAGATGTGTAACATAATTAACACCTACTTCTACAGTAGTAAAGACTCTTCTTTCATTTTTATCTCCCAATATTATCACTCCATTATTTATATTAGAGATATCGCTAAGGTTGATACCTGCTGAAAGCTGCAAATTTGTCCTTATCTTTATTCTCAACTCTTTTTTCCATATCAATCATCCTTTTCATTATATAATTATTTCATATATCTATATTTAATCATTTCAGTTCTTTTTTCCTGCAAATGACTTTTAATTTTTAAAAAATAGGATTAAAATTAAAAAAATCACCCATCAGCTACTGGATGATTCTTTAAAAATAACTTCGTTTATAATACGCTTAGTAAAAGATCTAATTTTAATTAGCTCTTCGAAATGAGTGTAATATTCTTTCAGTAATAGATTCTATTTTTAAATGCATTCTAGTATTATCAGTATTTGTTATTACTACTACACCTAAGTAATGTTCAAATATTAATTTAACATGGGAGTTAGTAGGTGGAGCATAACCACCATGGCCAATAATATTATTATTGATTTCCCAACCAAAACCATATCTATATGAGTGGTTTAAGAACTTTTTTTCTAAAATATTCTTTGATAATAATTGCTCTCCCTCTGGATTTTCACCTTCTCTTAAGATAAAAAGCATAAATTGACTTATCCTCTATAGCCTGAAGTATGCAAGGAGTATCTTCAAAAATATAATTATAACTTTGCCTTCTTAATCCAGAACTATGACTTAATAAATGTCTAACTTTTATATCCTTATAGCCCTGATCATTTAAAGATAAGCTGTGTATATATTTTATTATAGGCGCATCTAAATCAACTAAACCCTGATCAACTAGGATCATAATAGCAGTAGCAGTAATTGGTTTAGTCACGGAAGCAATACAATAAATTGTTTTATGACTGGCTTTTATTTCTCTTTCTAAATTTTCATAACCAAAGCCATCTGCCCAAATTATCCCATCTTGATTTACGACAGCAACACTTAATCCTACTATATTTTCTTCCATAATAAAATCTTGAATCATATGCTCAGTTTCTTCAATCACTTGAGAATAATCAAGAAATTCAGCTTGAACAACAGTAGAGTTAAAAGGAAAAAGTATCATAGTGCTAAAGAGTATTATTATAAATAAGCTTTTTTCAAACATCTGCTTTTTCCTATAAGTCTTTTTTTCATTATCTAAACCTCCTAATATAGCATAATAAAATGTATCCATCTCCAGTATCAGACAAATTTATAGTATATGTGAAATCTGGCTGTCCTATATATAAATATATATTATATGTAAAAGGTTAATTATCAAAAGAACTTGGGTAAACCCCATTAATCACTATCTCTTTTTTTATCATCATTTTCAATTTGTCTTATTATATTTCGATACCATAATGGAGTAGCTAAATTAGGGTGGAACATAACTTCAGCTTCATTAAATTTTTCTTCTATTAGTAAATTAAGAAAGTTATATAAGCTTTCTATCTCATCATAATAATTAATATTCAGTGAAGAATACAATAAACCCTCTGCTATTTCATTTAAAAAAACTTCAGTATTGCTCAACAATATAAAACCCAGACCATAGTTAGGTAATAGAGCAATATGTGCTGAATATAGATACCAGTAACCATCATGTTAATATATATCATTAGAAATTGTCCACCCTAAACCATAATTATAGGATTGATTTATAATTGACGCCCCTTACATACTTTAATCCTCAATTCTTGTCTTAGCAATCTCATCTAACTTATACAATATTTTATTAAACCCGATTATTAAAAGAGCAATAATAATTATCCCTAAAGAAATATAAAATACACTATCTGGGGTAGTGGAGGCAGAAGATGGTTCATATACATCAACAGCAGCATCACGCCATCCTGCCAGAAAACCTCGAGCTGCAGAGTTTATACTTGGGACAAGAAACATTAACAATCCAATAACTAATAAAACCAATGCTAAATTATAAACCCATTTTTTTTGCATGTTAAATACTCTCCTTATTTAAATATTTTTTTCTACACTAAATCCTCATATTCTATTATTTATATATTAAGCATAAGTTAATTTTTTCCTGCAAAAAATAAAAAAAGAAAAACCATCCATATTTACATAGATGGTTTTCTATTACATACTTAAGCATCTGTTCTTATTATTTAATACTAACAAATTATGTTTTTATTTACTCCTGCTCTCTAATTCTTTCAAGATAGCAGTAGGAGAAATTTCATATAAACTCATCAGAACAAAAAGATGATAGAAAAGATCGCCGATTTCATATACCATCTCTTCTTTTGCCTCATTTTTTGCTCCAATGATAACCTCAGCTGCTTCTTCACCAATCTTTTTACAAATCTTATCTACACCTTTATCAAATAGATAATTAGTATAAGAGCCTTCAACTGGATTTACTTTTCTGCCGTCAATCAATTGATACAATTTGTATAAGAAAATAGATTTTTCTCTGTATAATTGCTCATCATCTTCGGAACTCTGCCCTTTAGAAATGGCACTAGGAGAAACCTCTTCTAATTCCTCAATTTTATTTCCATCTAGTTTATTGAAAAAACATGATTTCTTATTAGTATGACAGGCAGGGCCTGCAGGTTTTACCAATATTAATAAGGTATCATTATCGCAATCCAACCTGATTTCTTCTACTTTCTGATAATTTCCAGAAGTTTCTCCTTTTAACCACAACTCCTGACGAGAGCGGCTCCAGAAACAGGCTTTACCTGTCTCGATAGTCTTCTCCAGGGATTCTTTGTTCATATAAGCCAGCATTAAGACCTCTTTGCTATCTGCATCCTGCAAAACAGCAGGTATTAAACCATCTTTATTAAACTTTATCTTATCCAATATCTTAATCATTACCTACACTCCTTAACATATTAATAATTTTTATCTAATATTCTTTTCGATTTACTGAAGCTATATATAGGAAAAATAAGGACCCTTGCTAAATCACAATTAGAAAAGATCCTTATTGCTGTATTCTATAAAACATAGCTTAATTTTGCTGATTACTCAGCTTTAAATAAGCGTACTGGAATACCCTCTTCAGCTAGATATTCTTTGGCTTCTTGAATAGTATGTTGCTTCTCGTGGAAGATAGAAGCAGCCAGCACAGCATCAGCTTTACCCTCAAGCAAACCTTCTTTTAAATGCTCAAGATTTCCAGCTCCTCCAGATGCAATTACAGGGATATTAACAGCCTCTGACATTTTCTTTAACAATTCAATATCATAACCATCTTTAGTTCCATCAGCATCCATACTGGTAAGTAAAATCTCGCCAGCGCCTAGTTTCTCAACTTCCTTCGACCACTCAATTACATCAAGACCTGTTGCCTTTCTGCCTCCATGTATATAAACTTCCCAGCTATCTTCATCTTTCTTCTTGGCATCAATAGCTACAACAATACATTGACTACCAAACTTCTCAGCACCTTCTGAAATCAACTCAGGATTTTTCACTGCAGATGAATTAATAGAAACCTTATCAGCGCCTGCCATCAAAATAGTCTTCATATCATCTATAGTACGAATACCCCCACCAATAGTAAAAGGTATAAAGACATTTTCAGCAGTTTTTCTGACCATATCAAGCATGATATCTCTACCTTCATGAGAGGCATTTATATCAAGAAAAACCAGCTCATCTGCCCCCTGATTATCATAATAAATAGCCATTTCCACAGGGTCACCTTCATCCCTGAGATTTACAAAATTCACACCTTTAACAACCCTTCCTTCTTTTACATCAAGGCAGGGTATTATTCTTCTAGTAAGCATTTTAATCCCCTCATCCCTAAGTTTTCTACTAATATCATTAAAGTTACCTGTCAAATCCCCAGTATAAAGGGCCTTCCCTGATATTACACTGGAAATACCAATCTCAACAAGATCTTTTAAATCATCATAATTAGATACACCACCAGAAGCAATCAAATGAATTCCTGGAATTTGATTATACTTATTCAAACCTTCAACATCAGGACCTTCTAGTGTTCCATCTTTACTTATATCTGTATAAATAAATACCTTCACACCAAGTTCTTTCATCTCAAAAATCATTTCTTCAACAGTCTTACGACTATCTTCCAACCAGCCGTTTACAGCCACTTTACCATCTTTAGCATCAACACCTACAACAATTTTCTTAGGTCCATATTTATCGATAGCCTCTTTAACTACTTCTGGTTTTTGTAAAGCTATAGTACCCAGAATCAAGCGATCAATACCTGCATCTATATAATCATCAATGATAGTCATAGATCTAATGCCACCACCTAACTGCACAGGTATATCAAGGGCAGATGTTATCTTTTTAACCAATTCAAGATTAACAGGCTTCCCATCTTTAGCACCATCAAGATCCACTAAATGCAGGCGTTTTGCCCCTTGTTCCTGCCAGTGTAAGGCCATCTCTACTGGCTCCTGGCTATAAACAGTCTCCTGATCATAATCTCCCCTAAGTAATCTAACACAACGGCCATCTTTTAAATCAATTGCCGGAATTATTTCCATTGTAAAACCACCTCTCCAAAATTTTTCAAGGTTTGCAAACCAACCTTACTACTCTTTTCTGGATGACACTGCATTCCCCAGATATTATCTTTCTTCACAACTGAAACAAATACTGTCTTTCCGTAAACAGTCTTAGCTAAAACATATTCCTCACTCTCTGGAGATACGTAATAACTATGTACAAAATAATAGTCCTCTCCATCTAATTCCCCAAAAAGCGGATCATCTTTTACAAGTTCTAGCTGATTCCATCCGATTTGTGGTATTTTTCCTACAGCAACAGGATCAAACTTTCTAACTGCTCCTGGAATTAAAGCCAGACCCTTTTCCTGATTGGCCTCTTCGCTACTCTCAAAAAGTAACTGCATACCAAGGCATATTCCTAAAAACGGCTTGCCTTTAGCCAGTTCTTCCTTAATAATCTTCTCTAAACCTAAACAGCGTAGATTTCTCATGCCTTCACCAAAAGCCCCTACCCCTGGCAATACCAGGCCATCTGCTTTTTTAATTTCATCAACATCTTTAGTTAAAACCGCATCTATATTCAAATACTTAAAGGCTTTCAGAACACTACCTAAATTTCCTATATCATAATCAATAATTGCTATCACTATTTATCTCCTTTCAAAGTCCTAAACTTATACGATAAAGTGAATTCTTAGTTTTAGAAATTTATTCATACATAGAACAATTACAAAAATAATTCGGAACTAATTCAAAAAAAGAATATTCTACTCTCCTAGCATACCTTTAGTAGATAGAGGCTTACCTGCTAATCTATCATCAATACTTATAGCCTGATCAAAAGCCCTGGCAAAAGCCTTAAAACAGGCCTCAATCAAGTGATGTGCATTACCATTTCTTATAGCCCTTATATGCAAGGTAATCCCAGCATTATTAGATAAGGCCCGGAAAAACTCCTCTACTAATTCTACCGGTAAGTCTCCCACACTTTCTCTAGTAAATTGCAGATCATCCTGATAATATGCTCGGCCACTCAAATCAAGGGCTACCTGAACCAGGCATTCATCCATAGGCAAAGTAATATCAGCATATCTTTTAATTCCTGCTTTGTCAGCTAAAGCCTCTTTAATAGCCTGCCCCAGTACAATACCCACATCCTCTACAGTATGATGTTCATCAACATAGAGATCACCATCAACTTTTAACTCTAAATCCATAAAACTATGAAAAGCTAAAAGCTCTAGCATGTGGTCAAAGAAACCTATTCCAGTGTCAATATCAATCTCCCTGGAAGCACTTAATTTCAATTTTAACTTAATATCAGTCTCTTTAGTAATCCGTTCCAGATCAATTTCCTTGAATCTTGCCATCTTTAACACCACCTTATCTTTTACTAAACGAATCTTCATTCGGCTTTTATTTTTTTGACATAAATGTTTTTATACGAATCATCATTCCATTCCATAAGATAAGTCCTCCCCCGTTTACAGTTACTTCTTAAATCTTATCTTAATTGCATTGGCATGTGCATCAAGACCTTCCAGCTCTGCCAGCTTAATTACATCATCCTTAACCTGCTCTAACTCTTCTTTTTGATAATAGATTATACTGGACTTTTTAATAAAATCATCAGTATTTAGAGGAGAAGCGTAACGAGCTGTACCTCCAGTTGGAAGAACATGATTGGGTCCTGCCATATAATCGCCTAGAGGCTCAGATGAATAATCACCTATAAAAATTGCTCCTGCATTTTTGATCTTACCCAATACCTTGAAAGGCTCCTGTACCAATAATTCAAAATGCTCAGGTGCAAATAAATTTACTAATTCAATTCCGTTATCCAAATCATCAACAATAACTACTAAAGCATTATTAGTGATAGACTCTTCAGCGATTTCCCTTTTAGATAATTCTTTTATCTGCTTAGCTACAGCAGTTTTAGTCTTTTCAGCTATCTCGTCACTAGTAGTAATCAAAATTGATACAGCCAGTGGATCATGCTCAGCCTGTGACAAGAGATCAGCAGCTATAAAGTCTGGATTAGCATTTTCATCAGCCAGCACCAAAACCTCACTAGGCCCGGCCAGCATATCAATATCCACCAATCCATAAACCATCTTTTTAGCAAGGGTTACATAGATATTCCCAGGGCCAACGATTTTATCAACAGCCTTAATTGACTCTGTACCAAAAGCCAGAGCCGCAACAGCCTGTGCCCCACCAACTTTATAAATCTCATCAGCACCAGCCTCATTAGCAGCCACTAAGGTATATGGATTCACCTTACCTTCCTTATCTGGCGGGCTAACAACTACCACCTCTTCAACACCTGCCACTTTAGCAGGGATAACAGTCATCACAACAGAAGAAGGATAAGCAGCCCTGCCTCCTGGCACATAAGCACCAATCCTGGCAAGTGGATTATATACTTGACCGGTCATACCGTTGTTATAATCAAACCAATTTTCACGTAACTGCTTTCTATGAAAAGCCTTTACATTATCAATTGACTTACGTATAGACTCTATAAAACTATCCTCTACTATAGAATATGCTTCATCTATTTCATCTTTGGAAACAAGCAATTCTCCAAATTTTGCACCATCAAACTTTTCGGTATATTTAAAAACAGCATCATCACCGTTATCTCTTACATCATTTACTATCATTTCTACTGCCTGACTTCTCTCATCCTGAAAATCAAAGCGATTTTTTAGTAAGATCTCATTAATTGCTTGCTTATTTTCAGGATAATTTAAAGACTTAATCTTCATTATTCGCTACCTCCTCCTTTATGGCAGTCATCAGTTTACTTACTGCCTGATACTTGGTCTTATAGCTAACATTATTTACAACTAGCCTTGATGTTGACTCACAAATTTCAGCAATAGGTAGTAAGTTATTCTTGCGCAAAGTAGTTCCAGTTGATGTAATATCAACAATCAAGTCAGCTAGATCAATCAAAGGCGCAAGTTCCACTGAACCATTTAAGTATATAATATCAACCTGAATCCCCATTTTTTGAAAAAATTCTCGCGTAATAGTAGGGAAAGAAGTTGCCACACGACTATGTTCAGGTATATCTTCAACTCTAGTAATTCCCTTGGCTTCTGGTACAGCTACTACTAACTTACACCAGCCAACTTTCAAATCTGCTAATTCATAAAGACGTCTATCATGTTCCAGTATTACATCTTTACCAGTCACACCTATATCTGCTGCACCGTGTTCAACATATACCGGCACATCTTTTGGCTTAGCCAATAAAAATGAATTCCCTGTCTTTTCATCAGTAAAAACTAATTGACGAGACATTTCCTCTATATCCAAATCCTTTGAAATAAAATCAGCCTTTTTCAAAATATCAACAACAACTTTTAAAAGTCTACCTTTAGGTAGTGCAGTAATTATATCTCCCATAGCTTCTCCTCCCAGTCCCCATCTATTTCTATTGTTTCCATAGTATCATTAATTATATCAAGTACTTCTAGCTTTTCTTTATCTATAAAGATAAGTATTCGTTTTACTCCTTCATTTTTAGCTTTTGCTTTCAGTTCTTCCTTATTATCACGGAGTTCTGCTAGACTGGTTATAATACCCTTTTGACGAAGTTTCTTAGCTGTCTTCATAGCAAGTGCTTCTGTACCGTCATTTACCAAAAATAGTTCATCAAGCACTGGATATTCAAATTCATAGTCCTGACGTTTAAGAGCAAGACGTACCCTTTCTAGTCCAATAGCAAAACCGATAGCTGGAATTTCTTGACCACTATACTTATTCAATAAATTATCGTATCTTCCTCCACCACAAATAGTGTAACCTAATTTTTCAGTAAATCCTTCAAAAACTACTCCAGTATAATAATCAAAACCTCTAATCAAACTCAAATCCAATGTAATATAATCAGCCAGTCCATAATCGGCAATATATTGATAAATCTTCTCTAAATTTTCAAGAGCAGCAATAGACTTCTCATTTTTTACTAGACTGCGAGCATCTCTAAGAATTTCTTGATTACCTCTTAAAGCAGGAATATCATTGATCATTTCTACCTTTTTGTCAACACCCTCTTCTTCCAAGCTAAGAATAAAGTCATTCAAACCAACAAGGTCTTTTTTGTTTAAGAATGTTTTGATTTCAAGCTCTATCTCATGACTTAGATCTAATTCTTCAATAATACCCTCAAGATATGCTGCATGACCAATATCAAGTTTAAAGTCTTCTATTCCAGTATTCTGTAAAGACTCAATAGCCAATATAATTGCTTCTGCATCTGCCAGATAACTTTTTTCACCAATAAATTCAACACCTAATTGATATATTTCCCTATTTTTACCGGCCTGCAATTGATCATAACGAAAAACTGTAGCATTATATGATAACCTCATTGGTAATTCTATATCATTCAAGCGATTTGATAATGTACGGGCAATCGGAGCAGTCATCTCAGGTCTCAATGTCAGGATATTTCCTTCATAATCAATGAATTTATACAATCTCTTATCTAGACTTCTACCCATACCTTCTGTCAGTGATTCATAATATTCCAGGGTAGGTGTAATTATAGGATGATAACCCCATAGCTCGAATATATCAAGGATTTTTCTTTCAATACACTTAAGTTCACTTGCTAGTTCGGGAAGATAACTTCGCATTCCCCCAGCTGATTTCAACATATTATTATTATTCATAGCTAATACCTTCCTTCATTCTTATAATTTCTTGCATGATGTATCAAGTTATACTTTCTAGCTTTAATACTTTAACTTACTAAAGTAATATAACATACTATTAGCTTTTTGTCAACTAAATAAGAAAATGTTTTGAATAATTGAGTATAAAACTTACAATTATTCAAAAACTATTAGGGAAAGGAACAATTCTAATCAAGTTAATTTTTGGAGGAAAACAATGGACTTAGACAACCCCAAATACTACCTCAGCAAACATCTTAGCTGGCTTAAGTTTAATCAAAGAGTATTAGAAGAAGCCTGTGATAGTCAGAATCCACTTTTAGAACGTTTGAAATATTTATCAATAACAGCTTCTAACCTTGATGAATTTTTTATGATTAGAGTGGCTAGACTTAAAAACAAAATATCATCTGAATATATAAAGCAATCTACTGATTTATATAGTGCCGAAGACGAGTTTATAAAAATTTCAAAAGAAAGTCATAATTTAATATCAGAAAAATATAAATGCTGGCATCAGCTAAAAGATCAATTAGCAAAAGAAAATATCTATATTAAGAACTATCAGGAAATTAATCATCTAGAGAAATCATTTCTAGACAATTACTTTAATACTATTATATATCCAGTTCTCACTCCGATAACTATAGATCCAGTAAGACCATTTCCTCACATTTCTAATAAAAGTCTGAACTTAATTATATCTTTAAAATACAATACAAAAGATAATTTATTTAAAAAAGATAACTTAAGTTTTAATAAAAACCTAAAAAGAAGCAAAGACAAGTCATTCCAGATTGCTCTTGTACAGATTCCATCTAATATGCCAAGATTTCTTGATATACCTACAAGCAAGAAAAAAACATTTATATTAATTGAAGAAATTATCAAAAACAAAGTAAGGAGTCTATTCCAAGGCTTCCA
The DNA here is from genome assembly GCA_037623315.1 of Halanaerobiaceae bacterium ANBcell28. GTDB lineage: Bacteria > Bacillota > Halanaerobiia > Halanaerobiales > DTU029 > JBBJJH01. The sequence continues at coordinate 44,211 of JBBJJH010000015.1, read as the reverse complement.
GATAGAATCAATCGATATGTTTAGAATAACTCGTAATGCTGATGTTAATTTACAAGAAAACGCAGATGATTTTCTTGGAGAAATGGAAGACTACTTGGAAAGAAGAGAATGGGGTTCACCCGTAAGACTTGAAATTGAAAAAGGAAGCAGTAATAAAATAAAGGCTATTTTGAGTGACTATCTTCAACTTCAAAATGAAGACATTTATAACATAGATGGACCACTGGACTTAAGTGCATTAATAGAGATAAGAAATATTAGGGGATATGATAACTTAAAATTTCAGAAACTCTATCCTCTCGCAGCCAGGGATTTTTACTTTGAACGAAATATCTTTAACAAAATATCTAGACAGGATGCTCTCATTCATCACCCCTATGAATCATTTGAACCTGTTTTAGAATTTCTTGAAAAGGCAGCCAATGATCCACAGGTTCTGGCAATCAAACAAACCCTATATAGATTAAGTGATAAGTCACCAATTATAAATTCACTTGTAAAAGCCGCCAGAAATGGGAAGCAGGTCACAGTAATAATTGAACTAAAAGCTCGTTTTGATGAAGAGGAAAATATAAAATGGGCAAAAAAATTAGAAGAAGCTGGCTGTCATGTTGTCTATGGTCTTGTAGGACTCAAAGTACATGCTAAACTATTATTAGTTATTCGCTCAGAAAAAGGAAGAATAAAAAAATATCTACATATGAGCACTGGAAATTATAATGACCAGACAGCTGAATTATATACAGATATCTCTTTGTTTACTGCCAGAGAATCATACACTAATGATATAGCCAATCTCTTTAATGTATTAACATCTTTTTCAGCACCACCTAGCTGGCAAAAAATTATCATTTCTCCCTTAAATCTAAGAGAAAAATTTATAGAGCTCATAGATAATGAGATAAATGAATGTCACAAGGGTAAAGAGGGTCATATAATAGCAAAGATAAATTCTCTTGTTGATAAAGAAATAATAAAAAAACTATATCAAGCATCAATAGCTGGTGTAAAAATAGATCTAATAGTTAGAGGTATCTCCTGTATCAGACCAGGTTTAGAAGATATCAGTGAAAATATAAGGGTAATAAGCATAGTTGGAAAATTGTTAGAACATAGCCGTATTTTCTTTTTTGCCAATGGAGGGGATTCTAAAGTATTTATGGCCAGTGCTGATTGGAGACCCAGAAATTTGGACAGGCGTGTAGAAACCCTTGTCCCCATAGAAGACAAGGAAATAAAAAATAGAATAATTGAAATACTAAATATCTGTCTGAAAGATACTGTTAAAGCCAGAATTCAATTGCCTGATGGCTCCTGTACCCGGATAAATAAATATCAGATTAATAAAATAGAATCACAAGTAGAGCTTTATAAAATGGCATTAGCAGAAATTAAAGCTATAGAGAAAGAGAGAGAGGAAAGGAAGAAAAACTTGTTTTTGGTGAAATAAAGATGCCTCATTGGTATTGCTATGAGGTATCTTTTTTAAATAAAAAATTCTTAGTCTATATTTTGTTTGTCCCCCCCTTCAAAATAATTAATGTATTAACTCCCCATCTTTTAATTCCAAGATTCTCGAACATTTCTCCGCAATATTTTTATCATGTGTAGCAATTATAATTGTAATCCCTTGCTTATTTATTTCTAAAAACTTATCCATTATCATCGCCCCTGTAGTCTCATCAAGAGCTCCTGTAGGTTCATCTACCAGCAATAATTCAGGATCACAGGCTAATCCCCTGGCGATTGCAACTCGCTGACGCTCCCCACCTGACAACTCTGTGGGTAATTTATTTTCTTTATCTTCTATTTCCATATCACTTAATAATTTCTTTACTTTCACTCTAATATCTAAAAACGATAATTTATTGTATCTATACGGCAGTGCTATATTTTCAAAAACAGTCATATCATTTAGTAATGCAAAATATTGCACTATAAACCCAATATTTTTTCTTCTAAAACGAGCCAATGAATTCATCTTTAGATTTTCTATATTTTTTTTCTTAAAAATATATTCTCCACTATCAATAGAATCCAGTCCGCCTAAAACGTTTAACAAAGTAGATTTACCAGAACCACTTTTACCGATTAAAGCGAGCATTTCACCTTCTTCTACTGCTAGAGAAACACCTTTTAAAGCATCTACTTTTGCTTTACCTGTACCATAAGATTTTTGTATATTATTTACTTCTAGCAACATTATTCTTTCCTCCCAATCAAATCACTTATATTAATATTATTTACTGCTATTATTGGTGCAATAGCTGATAAGAGATATATACTAATTGATAAGATAATAATCATTAAGATATGTAATCCAATTCCTAAAAATATAAGTGAAAGAAAAAGAGATATAATAACTGGAATTATGATTAAATAAAATAACAATCCTAGTATATAAAATTTTATGTCTTTTACTCTAGCACCATTCATAAAATGAACTCCAAATCTATAGTAATTATCATGAATAATTCCTAATATACTTGTAACTAGACTTAAGATTGTAAATAATACTATTGTTACTAAAAGGATTATTAATTGTGATAATAATTCTTCTGAAATGTTTATTATATTAGTAAATTCTTGATTATTCATATTATTAACATCAAAATAAACTGTATTATATTTAAGGGAAAGATCGGATACAATTTGACTTATATTTAAATTATAATTAGTAGTAAGAATTTGACCATTTGCCTGCTGCAATAGTGTGATTTTTGCGAATTCTGGGTATTCATTATAAGCTATTTTACTAAAAGCAGGTTTGATCATATACCGATCTAAAAAAATTAAGTTCCCCTTTACAGGTAAATAAGCATCTTTAGGAAGAAATCCAACTACTTCAAACACCATTTCTTCAGATATATAAATAGCTTCAAATAAATCACCTATTGCAAAAATTTCTTGATACTCATATCCGAGAATAATTTTTGTAGTCCTTGAAGTATCTAAAACAAAATCTGTTTGTAAAAAATTCCTTCCTTTGTCTACTTCAATTTCAAACAAAGAAAAAACATTATCTGATATTTTAAGGCTTTTAATCCCTAAATAAATACCGTCCTTACCGTCTATTTTAAAAGGAGATTCAAGAAATCCAGACTCATATCCAAAGATATATTTTTCTGGGATATATGCAGTATTTATGTTAATTTCTAATGGTTGTATTTGAGTACTAATAAAGTCAAATCGATTATCTTTTCTAATTTCTTTCACAAAATCATGTAATCTATAATAATTAAATTCTGAGTTCATATACTCTAGATATATCTCATGATCCATATTATCACTTAGTAAATAATATATTCTATCCTCAAAGAACTCCTTTAAAAATCCTGTGTTTTCATACACTTTATTTGTATTAGCAAATAAAACAGATATGAAGAAAAAACAAAAAATACATTGAATCATTAATATTATACAAACAAATCTTTTATTTTTTTTTATTCTTTTTATCTCATCCCAAAAAAACATTACATTGCACTCCTTAAAACTTCAGCTACAGAAATTTTTAATATTTTATAAATTGCTGGAATTGTAAGTATTACAACAGTTATTAATATAAATACGAAAATAACTATATATGATCTTAGTTGACTTATCTCTATACCCATAACTAAAATTAAAGTAAATGTCAATATCAAAGCTATTAAAGTGTATAAAAAATAAGACTTATAAATATCTATAATCAATCTAATATCTGTCCACCCAATTAATCTTTTTACTGCGATTTTTCTTTTCTGATTGTTGATCCACTCAAATGATAATATAATACTACTAAGAAAATAAGAAATTATTGCTAAAATATAAATATAATTGCTTTTTAAACTATCACTTACTCTTCTATCCAGGCCTTCTGTACGAATTTCTAATTGTTTAATGGCACTTAAATCTCCTGTATATTTATATAGTAAATTTTCTAATTGATAGTAGATTTCTTGATTTGCATTTCTTCCAGAGCTCACACTATCTATAAGTAAAGTTCTTATTCTTTCTTCTGATATATATGTATTTGCATTTACTATAATTTGCTCATCTAAAATAGTAGGTCGAGCATATCCAAGAACTCCAATAATATGATATAATTCCCCGTTAACCATAATGTATTTATTTCCATCTTGATAAGTAACATCCTCTATTCTATTCTGTCCAATTACTGCTAACGGTTTATCTTGATGGAAATCTATTTCTTCAAAAAATCTTCCTGAAACAATTGGTAAATAATCATAACTTCCTTTTTTATAAATAGCTTTCATCTTATTTCCATAATCGTTATCAATTAAAGCAAAATTATTAATAGATCCTTGGTTTATTATTTCAATCAAATTATTTAAACTTAGTAATTCTTCATCTAAAGATATATATACAACATGATTACTATACGTTCCTCTACTAATTCTATGTATTAATTCTCTTTCTTCAATTGAGGTTATTATAAAAATTAATGATAATGAAATTAAGAAAAAAGCAAATATAAGCATTAATGAAATAAAGCTCACTCTTCTAATCACTTATTATAACTCCAATCTATTTATTATAATAAAATTATCTAATCACCATTCTCCATAGATATCCTCAGATTATATACATATAAATTTTTATTCTTTTTTAGTTCATCAGAAACATTCCCTTGTTCAAGTTGATTCCAATCAATATCATCAAGATATAATCTATCATTACTAGAGACCCCTATAGCCAGTACTGCTAATTCTCCAGCTTCATATTTTATATTTCCTGGTCGCCGAATCCAGGTCCACCGATTGTTTGAACTAAATTCCTCCGCCTTATTTTCATTACCCCAGGCCGAACTATCAAAAGCCATAACTCTCCAGATATTTTCTTCAGCAAAAAAGAAAAATAATGTCTGATAGTTTTCTTCAAAAGCAAATCCTGAACCAGATATTTGATAAATTTTTTCAACAAACTCTCCATTTATATAATGATCTATCCAGGCATCATAGTTTATCACATCATCAGCTGAATTGTCTACCTGTATATTATATAAAAAATGACCTTTCCCACGGAATATACTAAGTAAATCTTCTTCCTGTTCTGTCAGTTCAATAGAATTGATTTCCCAGTTCAAACTATAAGAATTTATGCTAATAAATATCATTAAAAATAGTATTAATAGATATAAACTCCATTTCCTTGCTTTTGATCTTATTTTTATTGAATTCTGTTTTTCGCTCATGTTTTCTACTCCCATTATTTTTTAGTTTAATATAAAAATGAACTCTAGTCTATAAACTCTAATTCCCTTTGAGGTATTTCATAATAAGGTTCATCTGAAATCATAAAATAAATTATTACAGATAGCTCACTGTTTTCTATACCTTCTTCTATCATCTTAAAATCTATTTCCAAATCTTTATTTACAGAAAAAGTATGTGCAATAAAAATAGGTATTGCTTTGTTATTCCTATAGCCTATTATATCATCATCTAGAAAAGAATGGCTTGTTATTGTATTCAAAAAGTCTTCCGAAGTAATTGTATCTATATTTACGGTAGTATGGTCTGTAATTAACCGATCTATTTCTAAGTCAGTGTATTCTATACCACTAAATATATCAGTAATACCTGAACTTATATAATAAGAACGAATAGCTAATATAAAAGAAAAAGCATCCACTTTTTAATTTCAAACCCCCATATGCTTTTTTTACCAAAAAGTACTCATTTATAATAATACCTTTTTTACTTTTACTAATCAAACGCAATATATTGTATTTTATAGCATAATATTATAATAACTGACAATTATTTTTAGAGTCCTGTTTGTAATATTTCTAAGTTTTCAAATTTGAAAAAAAGAAAAAAGAGCCTAGAAACGGCTCTATTCCATGACACTATATTTAAGCTTTATTTCCTTTCCTTTAAATCCCAGACCCAACTTTAACATTTCAGCATAGCCTCTTTTTTTCAAAGCCTCTGCATATTTCTTCTCCTCAATTTGCACTAATGCTTCTTTAGCAGCTTCTTCTGCAGTCTTCTTATCACTTGTAAAGAGATTCTTAAATTCCATTACATAAGCTGTCCTGGAACTGTCTTTCGGTAAAACAACTATGTCGGGTTTTCCTAATCAATATTCTTTGTTACTTGCAATATTGTATTCATCACTTATATTCACCAGCAGACCTAAGATTAAGCCATGATAGAAGTTTTCATATCTTTCCTTTTCATTACCTTTAGCAGATTTAATCCTTTTTCCTATTGCAGTATCATAATAACTGCAATTCACTAGAAGTATATCCTGAAGATTCACTTCAAAGATTTCCATGTTTTTTTCTAGGAGGCTTTCTATTAATGTGTTTATCAAATCATTACTTTGATACTCTATTGTAAACCAATTTTTTAATATATTTTGATAAATTGTAGCTACCTCTTTATTAGGAATACTAAGAAGATATTTATTTCCTTCCCCATCAATTCTTTTTGCTTTCAAATATCCAGAATGAAGTAGATAACTTAAGGCTTTATCAACATTATTAAAAACATCTTCATATATAATGTTTTCTTCTACTTCCATTTCCAGGCTTTCTCCCTGATATAGTCTTTCAAGATAATCCTTACTTTTTATTTGATCAAGTTGTAAACATCTTTTAATTAATGATGTATCACCTGTATTAACCCAATAAGCTTTCGTCTGATAGTCGTCTCCTTTTATGAAGCTCAAAATACTCCATGGATTATATATGACTTTCTCTCCAGCAAAAAGATAACCATTGTACCATTCCCGAACCTTATCTTGATAAAGTTCTAAATCATAATATTTTAGCAAAGCCATAACCTCTGCCTCAGTGAATCCAAATTGATCTGAACAAAACTTATTATTAATGCTTGCTATCTCAGGATTATTAAAGGAACTAAATATACTTTCCTGAGATATTTTCATTATCCCGGTCACAATTCCTTTTTCAAGATTATCATTGCTTTTCATACCATCTACCATCAAAGCTCTAATTGTATTTAGCATTTGATCATAATAGCCATTTAATTTAGCATAGTGTAAAGGGGTATCATATTCGTCTATTAAGACCATAGCTTTCATGGAAAAGTATTTTTTTAAATAATCTGTCAGTTCATAAATAGCAGAAGTATATGCAGGAAATTCAGCTGCCATGCTTATTATTTTCAGATAATGCTCTTTCTCATAGTCCATTAATTTCTCTGAATCAAGTAGATATCTATGTCTTTTGTACTCTCTGGAAATTTCCTCTTTAAAAAAGTACTTTGCGCTTTCCCAGTCATTTGCTTTAATTTTCTTAAAAGAAAAATTGACTACTGGATATTTAGCAAAGTGGTCTTTAATTATCTTTTTTTCTTCACATATCTTTAAATTATCAAAAAGATATAAATAATCCTTATCTTCATTGTTTAATTTTCTGCATTCAGGTATTTCGATAAATGATTTTAACATACTAAAATTCAATGTTTTACCAAATCTGCGAGGTCGTGTAAGGAGGATCACTTTACTTATGTTATGCATTACTTCTTTGATAAATAAAGACTTATCAACAAAATAACCTTCTTTTTCAATAAGTTCTTTGAAATTATCTATTCCAATTGGAATCTGTTTTAATTTTCCCTTCATAAAACAACCCTCCACGAAAATATCCATCAATATATTAATATCACTCTTATTTATATTCTACTTGAAATTTTATATATATGCAAATCTTTCACGGGTCAACACAGACTCTACTTTTATATATGTAATTTCCACTAAAACTCCCTCTGATCCAGGAACTCATCTTCACTGTGATAGTGTCAATAAATTTCAGATGCCAGGAAATCTAATCTTAAATTAAAAGGATTCCTTGACAACACATCTAATTATATGGTATATAATATTTTTTGTTACGTTTATTACCTTTTATTAATAATACCCTATTAATTAAGCAAATACAATTTAAAGGTTGCTTTTTCCTTCTTCCATGACAATTATATTTATACCATTCAAATAAGCTATTCCACTGGCCTTAATAATATCAATTTACTATATCATATAAATATTTAGTCTTATCAACATATATAAAATCATTATCTATCAATTCTTCAAAATGTGCTTTAGAAACTGCAATTTTTTTCACTAATATCACCTTCCTTAATTATCTTTTTTACTTCACATATCTTCAAATTATCAAAAAGATATAAATAATCCTTATCTTATATCAGTTCCAAGAATATCAGCAGGTAGTAAGCTGGCGTAAATTGTAATCTTTAATAATCAGCCCCAATAACCCTGGAGATTTCGTTTATTAAAAGACTGACACTCCTCTATCTCTCAATTTTTCTATTATATCTACAGCATTTTCGTTTAATGGATTCTTACTAATCATCAGATTTTCTAAATTTATTAACTTTAAAAGAGATTCTATTTCTTTTATATTATTATCGAAAAGATCAAGTCTTTTTAAACTTTGTAATCTTTTAAGTGGTGTTATATCACTAATGTTATTATTCATTAAAAAGAGATTTTCTAAATAATTTAGATTCTCTAAAACTTCTAAATCATTTAAATTGTTACTATTCACTTTATGATTAAAAATAGAAATTTCTATTAAACTAATCATACCGGATAGCGGGCTAAAATCGAATATATTATTGTTAGACAAATCAATGACTTCTAGATTTTCAAGGTTTGATAGAGCTTCTATATCTTTTATATTATTATTTGATAATGATAGGATTTTTAAATTATTAAGTCTTTCAAGAGCAATTATGTCACTTATTTCATTATATCCTAAAAGTAAACTTTCTAGCTTTTTTAGATCCTTTAGTGGTGTTAAATCACTTATGTAATTTCTTCCTATTAACTGACCATCTTCATATTCAACACCCAAATAAAGGTGCTCTAAATTTGTTAAGTATTCTAAACCCACTAATGATTTGATACTTGACCCACCAACAGACAAATTTCTAATATGCAAAACATGTGATGGGTAAATTGGTCCACGTGGTTTTTCTATTGTTTCACGTATAATATTTTCTAAATTGACATCTTTAAAAAAGATTTCTTTAGAATTGTCTACAACATTATCAGCATAACTATTAAAAATTAAAAAAAACATAATAATAAACAGTAATAATAATTTGCTAATAGTAGTCTCTTTTTTTTCTTTCTCTTTAAAATAATTATTCATATAAACAAACCAACTCCTAGTTTACTGATTTAAATTATTACTGATCTAGATAACGACCTATACTTATATAATACATAGCTATTACTCTACTATCAAAGTCTAACCTAAGTGTATAAAGTCCTTCATTTAAATATCCGCGAGGTGCTAATACAGTATATATTATAATACTGTGTTGAAGAAATGGCAAGAATTATTAAAATGTTAACTTATATAAAAAAATGGTGATAATATAATAGTTTGAATATATAACAGAACTATAGAAAAAAAGAGCCTTTGAAAGGCTCACAATTATTATAAAATTTATATTTTAGAATTTTCTTGATTCTTACTGTAGCAGTCGGAAACTGGCTATTGCTTACTACTTGCATATCATCAATTTCGTATAATTGTATATTTGACATGTTTTGGCTGGCATGTTCTGCACCATGTCTTCTTATCATAAAATCTTTTACCAAATAAAAAAGATCATGAAAGTATACCTCTTTCTTTTTATCTGCCAGCTTTAAATATTGGGTAAATAATTCAGCAAAGTCCTCCTGCTTATCAATTTCAAAGCCAGCAATATCAAGGGCATTTTTGAAAGCATGTTTACCTGACCTGGCAGTTAAGACCATTTCCATTTCCTGACATCCTACATCTGCAGGTGACATAATCTCATATACATCTTTTGATTTCAAAAGACCATCCTGATGAATACCAGAGGAGTGAGCAAAGGCATTATCTCCTGTGATAGCCTTATTTACCTGTACATCCAGCCCCATCAAGTTGGTAACAAGCCTGGAAGTTTTCTTAATCTCTTTGCTAACAATATCTGTGTAAGCATTATAATATTCAGGTCTAACATTTATACCCATAACCACTTCTTCCAGTGCTGCATTACCAGCCCTTTCGCCAATACCATTAATAGTACTTTTTGTTGTCAAGTATATATTTAAATTAATTATCACTGTTATATAAAAATGTAAGTGATTGTTAATCATTATTTTACTACTACCTACTACAAAAGCCTACTCTAAGGTCTGCGCACTAAGTCCTTCACTAGCACTTGGTGTAGCAGATAATGGATCGGTAAGTTCACTTCTACCCTCACTACTATATGAGGCTACTGAAAAATAGTAAGTAGTGTCATTTGTTAAACCTGTTACTGTATACTCACTAGCATCTCCACCTCTTGCTCTTTCTAATGAAGTAGGTATATAAGGATTTGTACCAATGTAAATCAAATAATCTGTAGCATGTCTTACAGGTTCCCACTTAACTGTTACTTCTCCATCACCAGCTTCTACAGAAATTAACTCTGGTACAGGTGGTGGACCTATAAGTCCCCTTGGTTCTACATAAATCTCGCCTGCAATTATTTTAACTTCTACTTCTCTACCCAAACTAGTAAATGCATCAATGTCACTTGCAGATATTTCATATGGACCAAAAAGACAACTTTCTTGAATTTCAAAGCTAATGTTTGCAAATTCTCCATCACTTTGTATTTGGTCTTCAGAACTAAATACAAAATCAATAGTTCCCTCTTCATTATTAACAATAGAATTAAAATCACTTGTATCTAAAATTATCTCACCAGGACTTACTTCTACTACTTTAAATGCAGATGTATCAAAGTCTATCTTAAAATCTACACTACTAATACCTTCTGCTGGGACATCACTAAACTCTACAGGTATTGTAAGTTCTTCACCACGATGTTCTATTCCATTTCCTATTTCTACCTTCAGAGGGACTCTAGGGGTTACAGAAATTTCTTCGGACTTAATAATCTCATTACCACGGTAGGCAAATATTTCAATATAATAACGTGTACCATTTTCTAAATCAGAAAGTGTGTAATCAGTACTATCTATACGGTCGGTCTCTTTCTTCTCACCATTATATGAATAACGAATTCTATAATTATCAACATCATCTATAGCTGACCAATTTATAGTTATTTCTCCATCACCAATTTTGCTTGAAATTATCTTTATTGTTTCACGAAACTCAGCCCACACCGTTTTGTTATCATCCATAAGTAAGTTTATTGTTGGATTTTTTAGTTGATTTTCCGGAACATCACCATACCAACTATAGAATTTATATCCTTCTTCAGCCTCAGTCTTTAAATCTATAGACACACCTCTTCCTTTAGGGTAAGTAACCCCCTCACTATAATTTACTATACGTCCCCCTCCAATAATTTCTTTTATTTCAAGTTGATAATGACTTTCAATAAGTGATTCTGATTCACATGCTATAAGTAGTATAAATAAGCATAAGAAAATATAAACAAAAGCTTTTTTCCACCTCAAACTTAATGACATTAGTATCTACCCCCTATTAATTTTTATAGCTTTATTTTCCATATTGTATATATTATAATACTATTTAAAATAAATGGCAAGAATTATTAAAATATTATTGCTTAGTAAACTTTGTAGTTATATTAATATTTTAAAACTCTATTACTCTAAATTAACCCTTATTTCTCAACATCTTTGTCTCAAGATAAAATTATAATTATATTTCTATCTTCCATATTAATCTTAACCAAGTTAAATTTATGTAACTTATTAAAAAAGAGCCTAAAAGGCTCTTTTACTTGTAATATAATGAATTCAGCTTTTCCTCTAGCCTGGCTATTATTGTCTCCATCACTTTTATCCTGGCATAATGCTTTGAATTTGCTTCAACAATAGTCCATGGTGCTATCTTTGTACTTGTCCTGTCAATCATTTCATCTATAGCAATTTTGTATTGATCCCACTTTTCCCGGTTACGCCAATCTTCCTCAGTAAGTTTCCATCTCTTATTTGGATTGTTTTTTCTATCTTCAAATCTTTTTAATTGAGTATCTTTATCAATATGAAGCCAGAATTTAATTATTACAGTACCAAAATGATATAACTGCTCTTCCATTTCATTTATCTCCTGATAAGCTCTCTGCCAATCATTTTTTGCACAAAAACCCTCTATCCTTTCAACTAAAACTCTCCCATACCAGGAACGATCAAAAATTGTAATATGGCCTGCCTTAGGCATCACCTGCCAAAAGCGCCAGAGATAATGGTAGCTCTTTTCCACTTCGCTAGGAGCGGCTACAGGAAAAACCTGATAACCCCGGGGATCCATCATTTCAGTTAGCCTTCTGATATTACCACCTTTTCCTGCACCATCCCAGCCTTCATATACAATTACTAAAGCTAATCGATCCCTGTATAATTTATGCTGTAAATTCCTTATTTTCTCCTGATATTCCTTCACCTTAGCCTTATAACTATCCTTTGCAATTTCTTTAGAGAGATCTATCTTATCCAGGGCGGAAGGAATATAAATTCTCTGAATATCACTAGTTATTTTTTTGCTTAAAGTATCATCATTAGCTCTGGTATTTTCTTCTATTTCATCTTCTGCTTTACTTATATTTATTACTTCTTTTACTTCCTGTATTTTATTTTCTACGCTATCCACAAAATATTTAAAAATTTTCAATGTCGCATATTCATGATTTTCAGCCTCAATTATTTCCCACGAGGCATAATCCTTATCTGTTTCATCAATCATTCTATTATAGTAATGTAAATAAAGTTGATATTGATGATGATGCTTCCAATCCTCTTTATTTACACGCCAAGAAGTAGCTTTGTTTTTACTTAGATTTAAAAAGCGTTTCTTTTGTTCTTCTTTACTAATATGTAAGAAAAATTTTAAAATCAAATAATTATCATTAACAAGTTGTTTTTCAAAAAAATTAATATCTTTATAGGAAAAAGCCCAATCCTGCTCAGGAACCTCATATTCAACGAATTCCTCAACAACACGTTGATACCAACTTCTATTCATAATTGCTATTTGCCCTCTTTCAGGTATCTTTCTCCAGAATCGCCATAAAAAAGGATGCCTTTTCTCTTCCTCATTAGGTCTTTTAGTCAAATAATGTTTGAAGCCACGCGGATCTATAGGATGTATCAATTTATTAATTAAAGTTCCTTTTCCTGCTGCATCCCAACCTTCAAAAAGAATAATTATAGGGATATTTAACTCTTTAGCCTGACGCTGTAATTTACCCGCTTTTTTATATAAAGTATCTATTTTATCTTTATACTCCTCTTTTGATAACTTTTTGCTTAAATCTAGTTCTTCTAACATTTTTAATCCCCTTCTTTAATAATTTTTTATCTCAAAGTTCGCAGATAAATTTATCAAATAAAGCCTGGTTATCCATAGCTTCATTCACGGAAAAAAGCAAGACCTCCAGCTCCTCTTCCAGGCTATAATAACAAATTGGCTTTGTCATTAGATCTATATTATTATACCCATAAATTACTTTCTAAATTAGAATATAAGCCATTGAGATATGTAAAAAGCTAAATTTTATGTAAATAACAATAAAATTACTACTAAAGATTCTTCTCTTGTTAATATGTGGATATTTCTGTGGATAAGTTTATAGTAGCTACTTAAAAGCTAAATATTGCTATAACAAGTATTAAAAAAGTCAAGCAAAGTAGTCTACTTTAAAAGGTGAATTTTCTTAATTTTCGTTAATATTCTTGAAGATACAGGCCTAATAAGAGATTATATTAAAAGCTACATTCTGCTTATAAGTTATGATTAAGTTAAAAGAACTTATCCACAAATTAAAAAACCCATAATTTATTCTAGCTATAAAAAACAGACTACAAAAATTTGCAGCCTGTTTTATCTTATCTATTAAGTTTTCATTTATACTTATCCACAGTTTTTACTTGAAAGAATACATTTATCGCAAAGAGCTTTACTTTTTTTACAATTCTCCTTGGCCAATTTCACCAATAATGCATGATATTCATTATACTTTACTACATTTGGTGAAAAAGATTTCATTATTAATTCCTGCAATTGATGATACTTCACATCAACAGCACTTAAGCCTATCCGAGAAAAAATTCTCCTTGTATATGCATCGATCACAAAGATAGGATATTCACCAGCATATAAAAGTATCGAGTCAGCAGTTTCAGGGCCTATACCGTATACATTTAATAATTTCTTCCTTAAGGTATAAAGTTCTACTTTAAAGATATTTTCAAGATTTCCTTGATATTCTTTATCCAAAAATTTAATAAAGGCTTTAATCTTTTTAGCTTTCATATTATAATATCCTGAAGGCCTAATTAATTTAGCCAATCTATCAATATCTACTTCTCGTATAGCTGAAACAGATAATAAATTTTCTTCTTTTAAATTAGCAATGGCCATTTCCACATTGCTCCAGTTAACTGATTGAGTTAAAATAGCACCTATAATAGTCTCAAGCCTTGTTTCAGCAGGCCACCAATTTTGAGAACCAAAGCTATTATACAGAGCCTGAAATATTTCCTCTATAGCTCTTTCATTCGAATAACTTTTATAAAAACTACATGGATACATAGAACTCACTCACCCCAAATAAATCAATCTAATGGACATTAACTAAGTTTCTTTAAAGTTCTTTGGTAATTAATAAGCTTATAGTTAAGCTTTAACTTTAACCTTATCCAAAATTGATCTGGCAATAACGATTCCTGAAACAGAAGCCTGCATTAAACCTCTAGTAATTCCAGCTCCATCTCCACCAACAAACAAATTCTTGATTTTACTTTCTAGATTGTTTTCAGCATATAATCTGGAAGAATAGAATTTAACCTCAACACCATATAATAGAGTATCGCGGGAGTATAAGCCTGGTGCCAATTTGTCTAATGCCTCCAACATTTCAATTATATCAGTTAGATGCCTATGTGGTAAAACAAGACTTAAATCACCTGGTGTAGCCTCTTTTAAAGTAGGTCTTACTATTCCTCTGGCAATCCTCTCAGGTGTAGAACGTCTTCCTTCCAATAGATCACCCAATCTTTGTACTAATACCCCACCACCTAATAAATTTGCCAATTTGGCTATATCTTTACCATAAGTGATTGGCTCATGAAAAGGCTCTGTAAAGGTCTTACTAACTAATAAAGCAAAGTTAGTATTTTCAGTCTTTATCTCTGCATGACTATGACCATTAACAGTAATTAATCCTTGATTATTTTCATTAACAACCTGACCATAAGGAGACATACAAAAGGTTCTAACCTTATCATCAAAAGTTGGAGTATGGTAGACCAATTTTGATTCATATATATTATCTGTTAAGTCTTTTGTTGTTACAGCTGAACATTCTACTCTAACACCAATATCAATAGGATTTATTGTCATATTAATACCATGTTTTTTTGCTTCATTACTTAACCATTCAGCATTCTCTCTACCAGGAGCAGTTACAACATAATCTGCCATAATAGTATCTCCTGCAGCAGTTTTAACCCCTTTAATTTCAGCATCTTCAATTATTAGATCCTTCACATTTTCACCGAATAAAATCTCAACACCTTGCTCTGCTATATAATCCTGCATTGCCTGTAAAACAGTCTGACTATAGCCAGTACCTAAGTGTCTTAGTTTTGCAGGTATGAATTTTAATTGTGCCTTTATAGCTTTTTCTTTTATATCTTCAAGACTATCTTCATGAACACCAAATATTCTATCAGGTGCTCCAAAATCCATATAAATACCATCGGCATATTTAATAAGTTCAGATAATTTATCCCAACCAATATATTCGTGTAGATTACCACCAATCTCTGCAGATAAACTTAGTTTCCCATCACTATAAGCACCTGCACCTCCCCAACCAGATACAATAGCGCAACTAGGGCACTTTACACATTTCGTATTTCTGGTATTCATCGGACATATCCTTTTTTCAAGATTAGTACCCTTTTCTAAAATCAAAATATCCATATTAGAATCCTGATTTAATAACTCCAAGGCAGTAAATATACCCGTTGGGCCAGCACCTACAATGATAACATCATAGTCTTTTTTCTTCATTATTATCCTCCCTTTAAGCTTATAACTTTAATATATTTGTGCTTATTTTCTCTAAACACCAATATTATATTATATAGTAATCATTATACTATGTCAAGCAAATTAAAAGCTCTACAAAGCCTCTACATATTATTATGTCTATTTATCTCTACTTAGTTCTAATAACTAAGATAAGTTATACCAACAACGAAAAAATATTTACAGTATGACAATATTAGATTAGAATCAAGGAGGGCGATTATAAGCAAACGGGGTACGCCCCTTACCAAAACCCCGTTTGCTAATTTTACGGTTTAAATGGAGACTCTTCAGTAGTTCGTTTTATTAATGTAGCTAAATAATATTGTAATAAGCCCACTACAATTACTGTAGAGAATAAACCCATAAATCCAGCAATTACAAGAAAATTATAAAGACCATGTAAAACCATTACAATTACAAAACCCTGCCAAATCAAAATCTTATTCCCACCATTTTTGGCTCTACTTAAATAATAGCCAAATATACCTGTAAAAGAAGCATGAGCTAATGTAGTTAATACTGCTCTAATAAGTCCAACACGATAACCAAATAATATAGTATAAAATAAGTTCTCAAAAGCTGCAAACCCCAAACCTACTGTCACACCATATATTATTCCATCCACTGGTTCATCAAAATCAGGATGGTTATAATGTAAACGATAAACTGTATATGATTTCAGACCTTCTTCTATGAAACCAACAATAAATATAGTACTAAAAAACAAAATTACTAGAGGTACCTGAGGTTCTAAGTATGCGCTAAAAGGAGCTTCTAAAAAGCCTGCTGGAAACACTAATACAAGACCCCAAATAAAGTCTCTAACAATTAATCGCAGTGGTTCTGGGTCATACTTGTCTTTACGATAAAAATACCAAACCCACAAAATTCCTGGTAAAATAGAGACTAAGAATAAATTTATAAAGTATATTTTTATTACCTCCCTTGTATTAAAAATATACCCATATTAAAGGGGTCATATTCTATCACAATTTGTTAAATATTAGACAAGAGCTTGAAGAAGGAATTCACAATCCTTAAGCATGAAAAAAAACTTCTCTCTAGATAGGCCATTTTTCAGGATTAAAGACTAATTTGCTGAATAGGAATAAATTTAAAATTAATTGTATATTCTTTATCTAGCTCACTTTCTATTTCTTTTTTTACCTCTGTCAACCTATCTTTATTAATCTCATGGTTTGCATAAAGATAAACCTCAACTAGATTACCTTCCACACTTATTCTATCTATACGGTAATCTAATACTAAACCCTCTCTAACAATATCTTTTATTATTTCTACTGGTTTTTGAACATAAAACTGATATGTAGTGATTAATGCTAACGGAATACTTATTAAAATGATAGCAATAATAACTAATGATAAACTCTTTTTGATAAGTTTTTTAGCTTTATATTTGTACCATAATTGAGGTTTTAAACCTTTAAAATAAAAAACTATAATATTAGCTAATAATATTGATAATAAATTGACTAGTAATAACAAACCTGCTCCCCACACCATTTCTGTAAAACCTAATCCGACACCAACACCAATAGTAGCCATAACAGGTATTAAAGCTGCAGCTACCATTACCCCAATTAAGCCTGACTCAAGTTGATTTCTTATTAGAGAATAAGCACCTGCTGCTCCAGCGGCCAAAGCAATGAAGAGATCTCCTATATTTGGATACATACGGACATATAATGAATTACTCAATTCTGCCTCAGGTAAAAATAGAGCAAAAAAAGCACCTACAGTTATAGCAATTGTAATAGCGAGTATCTCAGCTGCTACACCCTGACGAATCAACCTAAAATCAGCCAACATTATTCCTATAGTTAGTGCAAGTAAAGGTCCTAAAACTGGAGCTATTACCATAGCACCAACAATTACAGCAACATTATCAAGAATTAGACCAAGAGTTGCAATAACTGCAGAAAAAAAGACAAGTAAAACATAATGAGAATTAACCTCAGATTTATCCTCAGCAAAGGTAATTAAGGACTCACGGCTGGCACGAAACTCTGCCTTTTGAATTTTCTCTATATTTCTAGGAATTACCGTATCAGGTGTAAAAATTACCATACTTCTTTCTTTATCATTTTCAAAATCAAATCTACTTTTCATATTATCTAAGAGGACATCTGTATCTCCATAAAGAAGATTAATTATTAATAGATCTCCACTTTCTGATTTAATTAGTTTATAATCCTCTATATCAACACCTAGAGTTGATAAGAGATCAACAGCTTCTTCACCTTCCCCTGCACGAAAAGTAGCATGAACGATTTGCAAAAAAATCCCCCCTTTTGTTTTTAATAGTTTAAACAATAAGGGGGTTTTTATGCTTAAGGAATATTTCATAGATTTTTCAATATCACCTATAATTAAAAGGATTTTTTTCATAAAAAGAGAAGTAATATACTGAGGAATATAATACATCGGAATACAATACATTAATAATTAAAAAAGGAGAATAATTATTATGAGAATAAACCTTAACCTTAAAAAAGCTTTAATTTTAATCTGTATAGTCTATACAGTCTTAACTATCACAAGTTCCACCTGGGCACTTTTAGCCGGTAGAACTACAGATACTCATTTTCATCTAATAATGCGTTTTCTACTTACTTCTATCGGTATTGGCAGCATCTTATTATTTAACTTCTTTCCTAAATGGCCACCAACAGCAATATTTGCTTTTCATTATGCTGTTACTATGGGCCTTGTATTTATCTTAGTCGGGTTTAGTGGTTTTTTCGTTAATCTTCATCCTAATGCTTACAGAGATATCTTCCTTAATTTCACGCTTATTTATCTACTAATTAGTTCTGTTTTTATCATAAGAGATAAAGTTAAATCAAAAAAAATTAACAAAGTCTAAAAAGGGGACAGAAATAAGCAAGTAAAATATCAGAAAAGATATAATAATATAGAGAGGGTATATACCCTTCTATATTATTTACTAGAATTATTATTTCACAAGCTCCAGAGCTATCTCTAAGGCCTTATTAGGATCTACCCAAATATCAGGCATATACCCCATGCCTTCCCTATACACTAAATCAGTATCAAAAGCCAGTGACACAGGAGAATTTACCTTAAAATTAGAATTAGGTAAGCTATAAGAACCAACATTTCCAGTAATAATTAGACCTCTAGTATTACTTCCTATTAAAACAACATTATTCACCTGTCTTAATTGGCGAACAAAATTCTCTCCCGCTGACGCAGTACGGGAATCAATTAATACTAATAAAAGAGTATAATTATCAATTCTTTCAGGTAAATGTAGAATAGGTTCTCCCCAGCCAGAATTAACAGGATAAAACCGTTCATTAACAAGTTCAATCAATTTCTGGTCATTATTCATTTCCCGTACGTTATTTAAAAAGACTTGCCTTGATATTTCTGTTTTAAGGTCTATATATATAATATTAGAACTTATTTCTCTCCCTAAAAATGATTTAAACCAATTTGAAGCAAATGAATCAGAACCACCTGAATTACCACGCAAATCTATAATTATGGCTTCTTCATTTGCTAATTCTTTTCCCTCTTCAACAAATCTATTTAGAGACTCCAAATTACTTTCGGTATGCATTAAACTATTTACCCTTATTACAGGAATCCCTTCTTCCTCTCTTCTTGTGTACGCCTCATTCCAGGAAGGAACATTATATACAGGCATAGGCATTAAAGCCAACTCTTCCTCAACCACTCTATTAGCTAAATTATTCGTTTCCTTATTTTCTACACTCACTCTTCTTTCTAGAATCATAATCTCTAATAATTCTTCTTTCTCAACACTCAAAAATAAACCAGGTCTATAAACTAATTGAGCATTATCATCTAATGAAGGCCAAAGTACCTCATCTGCTTCTTTTCCTGCCAGCTTAGAAAAATACAAACTTTCTTCTCCATCTAGCAAGACAAATCCATCTTCTACAGCCTGAAAACTGTAATCATTTGATATATACATAGTATAATTATCTCCAAATTGCTCACCATCAAAAGCAAAATGAGCATCCCCAATAAAAGATAAACTATCTATAATCATATCCCGAAAATTGGAGCGAGATATCCTTCCTAAAAAAGAAGTACTGGCATCAAGCTCAGCCAGAATATTTTTCCTGGCTTTGCCAAAGCTTTCATCACCACCATATAATTGATAACCAGCATAGCCGTATTTAAGAACTTCAAAGAGAAAATCTACATCTTCTATAGCTCTATTTATAGATATAAAAGGAAAATTAAGTGATGATTTCTTAAGTTCAATATCACTACTATCCACATCTGATTCTGCAGTATAGTAATATATATAATCCATAAAATAATCAATGATTTTTTCTTCCTCAGTTAAGTCTAAATTTTGATTTGCTATAATCACATCTTGCAAATTTTCTTCTAGACTAATCTCAGCACTAATAGGATATGTTGCAAATATGCTAAGCAAAATAATAATTATTATTGAAGATGTTATGAACTCTAACTTATTGCAATTTTTTTTCTTATTTATCATAATTACACCTCATAATCACGATATTTAGTTACTAAATACTTCTACATATTATATAATTGCTACTTATATAAGCAAATCCACTAAAAAACCTACTCCCATAGCAATCAAAAGACTAATCAAAGTCCCAATAATATAATAATTAGCAAAATCCTTATCCTTAAAATTACTAAAGCGAGCTACTGATTTAGCTGTAAAAATAATTGAAATAGCTAAAAAATTATTGCTGATAATAAAACTAAGTAAAAGTACACGCTCCAGTTTACCAATCAATTCACCTGGATTAGCAGTTTCTTTTTGATTATTAATTAATATTTCCCTTGAAGATTCTGGTTTTGATATTTTGTAATTTTTTAAAGTCTTTTCAACAATATGTGATCCAGGTTTCCATACAAATATATAGGCAGTAACAATTATAATAATCCCATATGTACTATAGATATTCACATTATCTAAGATGGGATAATAATAAATAAACACTGAAAATATTTCTTGAATCATACCATGCACACTACTATATATCAAAAAAGGATATATAAATAAGATAACTGTTATATGTAAGAACTGATCCAGAAAAAAAGCATGGATCTCAGACACACCTTCTTTTTCCAAGAAAATTTTATACAAATCAATAATAAAATGAGTAATTGTTATGATAGTAATTATAATAAACAAGCGAATAGAGAAAAAAATAAATATGAAAACAAAGTAAGTAATAAAAACTCCAAAAATATGCTTTATTAAGTATCTTAATTTCTCCTTCTTTTTACTAGCTACCTCATCACTCTGAAACACAAAATCAGCAAGGAAATGTGCTAAAACTAAAAGCGCCAAAATTAATTTTTCTTCCATATTTTCAACCTCACAAAATTATTTTTCTGCCTAGCCCGTCCTACAGTTTTGCAAATAATACATATCATTTAATTATGCATTTTATAATGCATATGATAATTAAATGCATAATACAATGCATATAAATTAGATTTTAGATAAATACTCGCCAATACTCTTTTCAGTCTTTTTAATAAGATAATAAGAAGAACGATTCAAACTCCTACTAACAGTAGTCTGATTGATGTTTAATTCTTCAGCAACTAATTTTTGTTTTTTATATTTTTCATATAAACGAACAGTTTCCCACTGTTTCTCTGTTCTTAAATCTTCTGTAGAATCTATAAAAGCTATCAAATTATTAATTAAATCACAGGCACGATCATCAAAATAATAAAAAACATTTTGATTATATTTCTTAGCCAGATTTAACATTTCACGAGCTCTATAATATGCCTCTCCATCAAGTTCACCAGTATATGCCGTATCCAGTTCTACTGGAACAGGAGTAGATAATTCTCCTATACCTACACCAAATTGTAATTTTACCGGATACATCATTCTCTGTAATTCCCTGATAAGTCTATAACTATCACTAGGATCTTGTAACAAACCCTGCACCTCATCACCAGAATAGATAATAAACTTAGCCGCAAGAACCTTCTGATAATTATCATTAATGTAATTTACAGTTTTTTTAATTTTTTTTATAAGCTTAGATCTATCTTCATAATTTCTAGAATTATCAATATCTCCAGTTATAGCACAATAAGTCATCTTTTATACCTTCCTTAGAATTTTCGCAAAAAGCGAATTATATTTGAAATAAATATTCCTTTAGCATTGAAGCTCTATAGCAGATCGATTCAAATACCTTTTCTTGAAGTTCGCTTAGTTAAGATTTCCTATAATATATATATTCTCCAATTATAGAATAAGTCCTTCAATTTGATAATTACCAGGGCAATTGAGTACCAAGATAATCCATATAAATACCAGAACTATCATTCTTACCGCTAAGTAAATCAAATATCTTAAGAGCTGACTCATTTGCCTCAATATCAGCTTCCATATTCTTTTTCCCTAACATATAAGTTTTTAAATACCCCGGGTGTATGGCTAAAATTTTTATCTCGTAATCTTTAAGATGATTATGCAAAATAGCTGTCTGCATATTAAAAGCGCTTTTACTCATAGCATAGCCATATTCACTTTTCCTCCAACAATCACCTATGCTACCTGCTTCTGAAGAAATATTAACTAAGGTTTTTTCTTTTCCCTTCAATAAAAGGTCAATTAAAGAATTTGTAACTTTTAAAGGACCCAATGTATTAACCTCATACATCTTACGCATATTTTCAAAATTCAATTCACCTAAAATATCTTCACCATCATCTAAGTATATACCAGCGTTATTAATTAAAAGATCTAAATAATCTGTTTCTTCTCTTATCAACTTTGCAGCCTGAACTACTGAATTATCACTACTAAGATCAAGAGGAACGAATTTTAGTTTTTCAGGATATTCTTCTTTTACTTGATCTAATTCTGGCCAATCTTTTAAATATCTACCTGCAAAAACCTTATAGTCATTTTCTAGCAAAACTTTAGTTAAAGATAAACCCAATCCTCTATCAGCCCCTGTAATAAAAGCTTTCTTTTCCATATATAACACCTCTTTTCAAACAATTTTATACTTATATTATCATGCTTAAGTCTATTATAATATATTTTTTATATAAATGCATATTATTTGACTATTAATATTATTAACTTTGCTTGATTATGCTCTATGAAATAAGCAAAAAAATCTAAAAAAGGCTAACCCCTAGAAAAAGAGTTAGCCGATTACAAATAAATTTCCTCTAGTTTTAGTATAGAGGATAATATTCTTTAAAAACCATCAAAACGATAAGTTACACCTATTTGTTGAGTGTTTTCTAAATCTCCTCCTAAAAACA
Source organism: Halanaerobiaceae bacterium ANBcell28 (assembly GCA_037623315.1). Taxonomy (GTDB): domain Bacteria; phylum Bacillota; class Halanaerobiia; order Halanaerobiales; family DTU029; genus JBBJJH01. Next base: position 20,843 of record JBBJJH010000015.1, on the reverse strand, counting down.
CATAATCAAATTGAAAATCTTCATATTCATAAGACATACCTAGTGTTAAATTTCCTAGATAAAATCCTCCTCTTAAGAATATATTCTCTTTATTAGAGTCTAATATTGCAAAATCTGATATTGCTGAAAAATTCAATTCTCCACCTAATGAGATTTTTCTATCATGTTCATCTCTTAGGTCATATATAGAAGAAGCAACAGTTAAATAATCGTATACTTTATATGATACACTTGGTCTAATATTTCTTATATAATAGAATTTTTCCCCAAATAATTCAAATTCCGTCTCAAAGAAATCCTGTATTAAAACGCCAGCAGTTAGTCTTTCATTAACTTGGTATAGAGCGCTAAAATCAAGAGCTATCATAGAGTCAGAATCAGAATATTTATCACCAAAAATTATCATTTCCTCATTAATACTTACTAAACGAACATTACTACCTAAGGATAATCCATTTATAATATCAGAGAAATCTTTAGCTAAAGACAGTATAAACCAATTTGTATTTTGATCTATTTCTACAATATTATCAAAATAATAAAAACTATAGTCATAGCCTTCTCCTATATAAGCCAAACCATAACTAAAGCCTAATTCATCATTCTTTCCGGCTACCCCTATGAAGTCATTATAATTAATTATGTCTCGATTATTAATAGTTCTTGTATATGTAAGTTCGAAGCCATCTAACTGTGTTAATCCAGCGGGATTCCAATATATAGCATTAACATCATCAGCTACTGAAATGAATGCCCCACCCATTCCTAAAGGCCTAGCACCTACACAAGCATATGCACTCATTGATACGATAACTAGGAAAGACACCACAAATAAAATTAATAATAACTTTTTCATTATAAACCTCCAAAAATTTGTTTTTTTGTTTTAAAAATGCCTTTTATTAGCAGCTAAAACAAAGTACTTTTTAAGAATTAGCTCTAACAATTAGAGCTTTAATTTATTAAAATTATCCCTCCTTATCTAATTTTTTAATTCTATTCTATTATATTGCCTTTATTTTGAAAAATGACAATAAGAATATAATAAGGAAAAATCATGAAGGCTTTTACTAATATACTAGATTGAATTCATATGTCCTTCATTTATTTGGATTTTATATATTTTTTTATATATTTAATATAATTTCCAAAATCAAATAACTTATGTTATAATATAATAAATTCTAAATATATGAATCACGTTTTTCGACAAAAATGCTTATAATAAATCAAATACTAAAATTTCTTAAAGAGAAATAGCAGATGAAAGGAGTAATATAATGATCACACTAAATGAAATAAAAGAAAATGAAGATTTTAGACTAATGATTGAAAAAGCCAACAATTACCTTGGCGCAAGAGGTTATACAGAACACGGCTTTCGACATGTAAATTATGTATCAAAACAAACGGCTACTATTTTAGAAAAACTTAATTATGATAAAAAAACAATTGAACTTGGAGCTATAGCCGGTTATCTCCATGATATTGGCAACATGTTTAACCGTAAACATCATGGTGTATCAAGTGCTAATATTGTATATACAGAACTAAGAAGAATGAATGTTCCCCTTGAAGACATTATGCGAATAACAACAGCCTTAGCAAATCATGAAGAAGAAATAGGTCATGCAGTAACTCCAATTACTTCCGCATTAATACTGGCTGATAAAAGTGATGCACATAGAACCAGAGCTAACAAAAAGAACTCAACCCAAATTCATGATAGAGTTAATTTAGCTATCCAGGATTCTTATGTTGAAGTCGAAGCAGATAAACAAAGAATCAGACTTCATATTGACTATGATTCTAGTATCTCTCAAGTTATGGACTATTTTGAAATCTATCTGCATAGGATGGAAATGTGTAAAGAAGCAGCCAATAATTTAGGTTGTCGTTTTCATCTATTAATTAATAATTTAGAACTTCTAGGGCAGGTAGACTATTCTCTTAGTGAAGATAGTGCAAAGTTATAGAACTTATAAAATAAAGGTCATAAAAGCGCTGGATTTTAAAATCCAGCGCTTTTTACTTATAGAATCTTAAAATAAAATACTAAAATCTAAACACTATCCCAACAATAGCTGCAGCAACTATATACAAAATCGGATGTTTTTTATATTTATTTATCAAATATAATAATATAAGAAATAAAATAATTGCTCTGAAATTAAAAAATTCTATTATCTCACGACCAAAGGCAAATTGCTGTAAATTAAACAATTCTCCTTTACCCAGTTCAAAGGCAACAAAGCCAATCAAACCTGCCACAGCTGGTCTTATCCCTGTAAAAGCCCCCTGCACCAGAGGATGCTCATTAAATCTATTTAAGTAATGAGCTATAATAATAATTATAATAATAGAAGGAGTGGCCAGTCCTAAAGTTGCTACAACACCACCAAAAACCCCAGCAGTATTATAACCTACAAAAGTAGCAGTATTAACTCCAATAGGTCCTGGTGTAGACTCAGAAATAGCAATCATATTCAACAACTCATTGCTGCTAATCCAACCATATTTAACGATTAATTCCTGCAAAAAAGGTAAGGTTGCAAGCCCTCCCCCTAAAGAAAATAAACCGATTTTTAAAAATTCCAGATATAATATGATATAAATCATTAATCTTCACTTCCTTCATCAAAATCAGAGCCTACACTGATTACTCTTCTAGAATGAACAATAATTCCTGCTACAGCAGAAGCAACAATCACAATAATCGGTGAAAATCTAAAAAAAGACAAGAGTAAAAATCCCATAATAAAAACAATTGCTCCAAAATAATCTTTAACAGATCTTTTCCACATTTTCATTACTATCTGTACAATTAAAGCTATAACAGCTATTTGAATACCTGCAAAAGCATGTTGTACCATTTGGTATTCCTGAAATCTCTGAAAAAAACTAGCAATAATTGTGATAATCAAAAGAGAGGGAAAAACCATTCCTAATGTAGCAGCCAAAGCTCCCAATACTCCTTTATGACGATAACCAATCATGGTAGCAGTATTAATGGCTATAATCCCAGGTGTACATTGACCAATAGCATAATAATCTATGATCTCCTCTTCTGTCGCCCATTTTCTTACTTCCGCTATTTCCTTTTGTATAATAGGAAGCATGGCATAGCCTCCACCAAAAGTAAAACCTCCAATACGGCAAAAAATAATAAATAATTTCCAGATATCTTTCATATTTAGTCAACTCCTGTTGCTATATTCCTTTATAAACCCAATCTATTATATCAATAAATATAATGACAAGCAAATCATTCCTTTTGCACCTTGAAATATCAATATTTAGCAAGCTATAAAAGCCCAAAACAATTTTTTTTTAGCCATAGCTATGACATCATATTTCATTATTTTGACAGCAATCAGAGAAGATGGAATATATTTTTCTGCACTCGTTAGGTATATTACTGTTTCACGATATACATCAAAAAACCATCTAGCAAGGGTTTAATCCTCGCTAGATGGTTTACAATTAATATAACTAAAACTTCACATATGCTAAATTAGTACTTTTTATAATAACTCGATATTAATAACTAACGGTTATTCCTCTTTCCTCAAGTATTTTAATGTTTTCCATATCTACTGAACCTTCCTGAAGATTTAAATTGTTATCAGCAAGGTTTACAAGACTTAATACTGGAAAATCATTTTCAACTAGGACAGAGATGTCATATATTAAATTTTCTGCCAGTAAAAGCCGCTCCAAGTTGGATAAATTTTTGACAGGTGATATATCCTGAATTAAATTATTGGATATCCATAGTTGCTTTAACTCAAATAATTGAGATAAAGGAGAAATATCCCTAACCTGTGTGTTCAAAAAAGCCAAATCCTCCAAATTGCTTAGTTCAGAAAGTGGACTAATATCGTCAATGGGGTTATTTGCAAATGTTAAGATTTTCAAATTACTAAGTTCCGATAATGGAGTTAAATCAGCAACTTGATTAGCATCAAAATATAAAATTTCCAGTTTTTTCAAACCTGCTAAAGGAGAAAGATCTAAAACCAAGTTATTATTAAAAGATAATTCACGCAAATTACTTAGCTCAGCTAAAGGTGAAATATCTTTTACTCTATTAGCCCCAAATTTTAGTACTTCCAGTTTTTTAAGCTCTGCTAGTGGTGATAAATCCTCTACTTGATTATGACCAGGAGGTGTAGGATCAATAAAAGATCCGTCATTACCAAAGTCGAGCTCTATTAAGTTATGAAAATGTTGTATTCCTTCAAAAGATAGAATACACATGAAATAAGGTGCAAGCCTTGTTATATTTCTTACATCACTTAGATAGATAGACCCAGTAGGTTTATCTATATGTGACCTTACATAACTTTCAAAGCTCATATCTTCAAACTCAACAATTTTTTCTGGATAAAGTATGACAGCGTCATCACCAATCATAGTATATGGCTCTCCATAGATAGACGTAGCATATATAATAAATTCTTCAGTTATGTACCCCTCTCTCATAACATTAATCCTAGCTCTTGTAGCAACGTCAAGTCTAACATTTTTAAATGTAAAATATCCATCTTCATCTGTCTCATAAACATATTGTATGTCGTCAAAACCATCTATACTAAAACTTAGATAAGTACCTTCTAGACCATGTCCGGTTTCAGAATCAACTACTTCAATAATTATATCATTTTCAAAGAAAAATCCTAATAAATGTCTTTTTAATAAGAGATAATCCACTGAATTAACTAAATTATCTCCATTAATATCTGCTGCTTTTAAATAAGATGGATCCAAAGTATCACTTCCATTTATATGATTCATAAGTATAACGGAATCAAGAGAATTCACTACATTGTCATTATTAAGGTCACCCAGCAAAAAAGCATCATCCTGCTCAAGAGCATCTGCCGCTATCATTGATAACGAAATTGATGAAAGTAGCAAAAATAACAGAATAAAAGTCGTTCCAATTTTCAGATTTTTAAAACTAATCATAAAAAAGCCCCCCCATTTTAAATTTTAACCATATTATACTATATTATATATAAAATGTAAAATTCCTGCTTAAACTATAAAATATTTATTCTATCTATAGCTAAATATATTTATTTCCTCTGTCTCCATTAACATCTCCAGAAATATAATGACAAGCAAATAATCAAACAGAAAACAAAGCTTGGGAAATATTACTTGCAGGAAATATAATACTCTATATAGAAAAAATATACTATGCTTAAAAAGTTTTACTGTTGAGCTAATAACTGTTTCTTGTTTTATCTTTAATTTTATTTTTATTATTAGAAATTATAATTACTAGAAAAGGAGAAAAAAAATGAAGAAAAAATTTATTATTGAAAGTAGAACTGCACTTATATTAATTTTATTCTTATTATTATCCAGCACAGTTATGGCGACGGTTCTTCCACATGAAATGGGGCAACGCTTTATTTTCCCTGAAGACATTATGCCTCAATCTTATCAAAGTTATCAAGTACGTGGAGGTGATTCACTCTTTTCCATAGCACAAAGATTTGGAATAAGCCTTGTAGAGCTAAGACAGGCAAACAATCTCTGGACTGATAGTATTCGTATTGGACAGCGTCTAAATATTCCTGTTAATGATGCAGATTATGTTTTCTACAGGGTTCAAGCTGGAGACACCCTTTCCAGAATTGCAAGAACTTTTAATATTGCCCTTAGTGAGATAAGAAGGGCCAACAATATCTGGAATGATAATATCGAAGTAGGTCAAGAGTTAACTATCCCACAGGTTATGAATCAACAACGAAGCTATACTGTTCAGAGAGGGGACACCTTATTTAGAATAGCAAGTCGCTTTGGAATTACAGTGGCTGAATTAAGTAATGTAAATGACCTAAGTCTTGGATATATCTGGCCTGGACAAGTCTTAACAATTCCAAGTAATAATCGTAATTTCAATCCTACTAGAGAAACTATAGTAGTAGATGCTGGCCATGGCGGTAGAGATCCAGGAGCAGTAACTCATTATAATTCACAACTTATTAAAGAGTCAGACATAGTGCTTGATATATCCAAAAGACTTGTTAATCTTCTAGAACAAGCCGGTTTTAATGTTATAGAAACTAGAACAGGAGATTATGCACTAAGCCTCTGGCAAAGAGTACAGGCTTCTTATCAAAATAATGCTGATCTTTTTGTCAGTGTTCATACAGATAATAGTCCTAACTTCCCCTGGACTGGCGGAAGTAATGTATATATACAGCCAGGAGCAGACTGGAATACTTTCCAAGTAGCAGAAACTGTACAAAGAAACTTGGAACAAATTACAGGAAGACCAACAAATAGCTTAGGAAGGGTCTTAAGAAGACGTTTCACTGTTGTTATGCAATCAAGACCAGCTATTCTAGTTGAAACTGGTTTTCTATCAAACCAACGTGATATTAGGGGTTTTCAGACACCTGAATTCCGTCAAACAATTGCCCAAGGTATTTTCAATGGTATAGTTGAATGGATAAACTAAAAAATCGGATAAAGTGAGTTCTTAGTTTCAGAGGGTGTTTTTTGCACCACAGGCACTCCGTATTTAAACAAACCATACATGAACTGTTTAAGGTTGTCACCCACTGAAACTTAGTAAAACGAATCCAGGAGGTTAGTGCCACTTCGACCTAACTCGATGTAGTAGTACTGGGATCAACATTGCGTTTAGGATAGAAGATCGCAGTGATCCCCCACTTAAAGAAGTGGGAGTTTTAGTGGCAGTTAGCTCTCGGATAAAATTGGGGAGGTAAATTACTATGAAAAAAATAGCTTTAATATCAATGCTGACGCTTTTTATATTTTCACAATCTCTCATGGCTATGCAGGTACATCGAGTTATAGAAGGAGAAACCCTCTACTCAATAGCAAGAGATCATGGAGTATTGGTAAACGAGTTACTTCATACAAATAGGTACATGCAATCCGAAAATGTTTTCCCAGAACAAGTATTAATAATTCCATCTGAAACTGTTTACTATGTTCGTCCCGGTGATGACCTATTTCAGATTTCAGAAAAAGTAGGTTTATCTATAGAAGATTTATTAATTTTAAATGAAATATCTAATCCTGACCGTATATATCCAGGACAGATACTAAAGATAATTGAAGATAATTTTGTCCTTAATACAACAGTCACCCATTATAAGGTACAGCCTGGTGATACACTTTATAGTATTTCCATGAGATTAGGTGCTTCAATAAATACTCTTATTCACTTGAATTCAGTTGAAGATGTTAAAAATCTTGAAGTCGGACAAGTCTTAATAGTTCCAGAATATACTTTTACAGAAATGAGAGAATTATATCCAGAACACTTTTTTATAAAAGGTAGAACTAATAGCCGTAAAGTTGCACTTACCTTTGATGATGGACCAGATGAAATCTATACTCCTGGAGTATTGGATGTACTAGAAGAATTCGATGTTCCTGGCACCTTCTTTTATATGGGACGTAGGGCTGAGATGCTTCCAGAAGTAGTAGAACGCACTGTAGAAGAAAATCATATAATAGCAAATCATAGCTGGTCACACCCTGCTCTCAGCAATATTTCAGACTTAAGAATCTATGATGAAGTAATGGATACAGAGAATATACTGGCAGAAATAACAGGATTGCGCACAGCATTAATAAGACCACCTTATGGTATGGTTTCCCAAAGGGTTCTAGAACAACTAAAAGAAATGGACTATCGTACAATAAATTGGGATGTTGACTCTATTGACTGGAGAGATAGAAATGTTGATCAGATTTTAATCAATACCATTCCAGATATAAGGGAAGATTCTATTATACTTTTTCACACAGCAGGTGGTGTAAATCAAAGCCTCTCAGCAACAGTTGAAGTTTTACCTGAATTGATTCATACACTTCAGGTTCATGGTTTTGAATTTGTAACTGTTGATGAGATATTAGATATACCTGCTTATAAATAGCAGAAGTAAATAAAGAAGTACAATTAATATGTCTAATCAAAGGGAACCGATAAAATACGGTTCCCTTAAATCATATCATTATTTCAACACAGAAAGTATTAGCAGAATTAATTTTCTAATATATTTATCCCACCGGCTATTGTGTCAGCATCAAAGACATTCGAGTAAAAATCTGCTATTGCTCCAATATGAACTATTGATATTTCTGATAAACCTTCCATAGCATTATCTAAGACTCTAAACTCGATGTAAGTAAATACGCCATCATCATAGATTTGATTTTGACGTTCATGTTCTTCATCTACGAATAAGTAGGCTACAAATTCTCTATCTGTATTTATGTAATGTCTAAAATATTGATCTGAACGTGGTACTATTCCACCAGCACTTACACTTACCGCTTCTACTACTGAACTATCATAACCTACTCTAAAATCTGCACTATTGATACCTTCATCAGGTACATTTAATAGCCTAACAGCTACTGTAACTGTATCTCCAGGTTTAGCTGACACCTTCTCAACATCAATAGTAAAACCATCATCTATAAACTCTGCGCTTACAACACGATCTCTATCCATAAGAATCTCTGTATTCTTATTTCTTGCTTCCTTAACTCCATCGCCAAGCCACTGTCTAAAAGCATAGCCAGAATCTGCAATTGCTTCTAGTTCTACAAGGCCTTCCCTATCTTCATAAGTACCTGCTGGGGGTTTTGTAACCCCACCATCACTTTCTTCAATAGTTAAAGTATAAGCACTTGTATCAGTATCAGTATAGCCATTTTTATCACTTTCACAGCCAGGCAATACAAAAATCATCATAAGTACAAGCATTATGATAAATAAATAAGTTTTTTCTTTTTTAAACATTGTTTTTCCTCCTTTTTTTTAAAAAAACATTTAATTAATTAAATTTATCTTAATTTAATATAAGTTTACTAGCTTTTATAGTAGACTCTTGAAATCCAAGAAATAATAATTGTCTTTATTTTAGAAAAATTATATTAAATCAGAAGATTGGAAAAATAAATGATCAAAAAAATAAATGAAGCTTATGTAAGTTATAATATATAATTTCATTTAAAATAAAATATTCTTTTTAATCTTTATTTTTCCAAATAAGCACAAATTAAGTATATCATATGTGTGTAAAAATATCAATATATTACAAAAAATTATTATTAAATTTTTATAAGCTCAACCCGGAAAATTGTATTATAGATAAAACCTTGTCTTTGACAACAAGACAAGGTTTTATCTATAAAATATTAAGCTATACTTAGATTATCTTTTCAAAACAGACTTACCCGGGTTCAAAATATTATTAGGATCAAAAGCCTTTTTGATCTGCCACATAATATCTAGTTCTCTATCAGAATACATTAATGGTAAATAATCCACTCTTAAAGCCCCAACACCATGCTCACCTGTTATGGTGCCGCCAATCTCTATGGCCTTTGTATATATCTCTTTTTTTAATTCATTATTATAAGATGGTATTTCACCATTATCTTTCATCAATACTGTATGAAGATTTCCATCTCCTGCATGAGCAATTACAGGTATTTTAGTATCATACTTATCCTCTAATCTTTCCAGTATTTCTAGATAATCAACAAGACTTCCTCTAGGAACTGTAACATCAGGGCTATCAACCAGACCATCCTTAATAGCTGGTAAGATATGACTTCTTATATCGAGAATATCCTTTTGCTCAGCAAGAGTCTGAGCAATCAATATATCTTGAGCATTGTATTCTGTACAAATTTCATCAATTACTCCACCTTTTTCAAATAGATCATCTTCACTATCCTCAGATAAGATAATCATTAAAAAATACTTGCCGTTTTTCGCAGGCCATTCTTTAGCTATACCTTCCGCTGCCAACTCAATTTCTCGCTTTTCCACATATTCAATGGCCATCGGAATAATGCCAGCCTGTAATATTTTTGCTACAGTTTTAAAAGCATCATGTCTATCATCATAAGAAACAATCAATGTTCCACTAGCCTTAGGTTCAGGATAAAGTTTCAATACTACCTTTGTAATTATACCTAAAGTACCTTCACTTCCAATTAAAAGTTGCATCAAATCATAACCAGCATTATTCTTAATCAACTTACCTTCTTTTCCACCTAGCATTACTATTTCACCTGTTGGAAGTACTACCTCCATACCCTGTACTTGATTACGCATGATCCCATGACGCACAGCCCTAACTCCACCCGCATTCATACTAACCATACCAGCAACATGGGCACCTTCATCACCAGGATGTAGTGGGAAATATAAATTATCATTCTCTTTTAATGTTTCTATTAGATCACCTAGAGTCACTGCTGCTTCACATTTTATCATTAGATTTTCTTCATCTATTTCCAAAATCTTATTCATTCTCTCTAAAGATAGTATAATCGCTGCTTCAGTAACAATCCCATTAGCAGAAATAGCTGTAGCTCCACCCCTAGCTACTACAGGAATAGCTTCTTCATTGGCTACTTTTAAAATAGCTGATACTTCTTCAGCATTAGCAGGTTTTACTATCACACTACCTTCCACAGGTTCAGGAGCTACCATGCCATAAGCGTTACTTGTACTATCTTTACTATATGTCATTACCCTTTCACTATCTATATCAACCCAATCTTGATCTGTAATTTTTATTAACTTATCAATAATTTCCTGTCTCATTAGGAACCCTCCTTGCTCGCATTACTTATTTTTTCACACAATTCCGGTATTACCTTATATAAATCTCCTATTATAGCATAATCAGCAATATTAAAAATTGGAGCTGAAGGATTATTATTAATAGCAACTATTATGTCTGAATCTTTCATCCCAGCTATATGTTGTGGAGCGCCTGAAATGCCACAAGCAAAGTATATTTTAGGCTTTACCCTACTTCCACTATATCCAACCTGATATTCTCTTGAAACAAAACCTTCATCAACTAAATCCCTGGAAGCTGCAATTGTACCAGCAAATAAATCCGCTAGTTTCTGCAAGAGCTTAAAATCTTCTGCACTTTTTAAGCCTCGGCCACCAGCTACAATTACTTCAGCATCACTTATATTCACCTTATTCTCTGTAAGTTTTTCTAAAAGCTGGACTCCCTTTTCCTCCAAAACTACAGCCTCTTTTTCAATTATTTCACCTTCTCTAGATTCGTCTCTTCTGCCTTCAGGGAATTCTTTGTACCTGATAGTAGCAATTTGGGGAAGGGTTTTTGTACTAATATGAGCGAGAATATTTTCACTAAAAGCAGGTCGTATTTGAACTAATTTTCCGTTTTCATCTATCTCAAGACCTGTACAATCAGCTGTCAAACCAGTCTTAAGAGCTGCTGAAATTCTCGGTGCCAAAGAACGGCCAAAGCTACTTGCTCCAAATAATATTATTTCCGGCTTTATATCATCTATTAAGTTTAATAAATTTTCCTGGTATTGAAATTCTAATGGCTCTTTAAAAATATCATTTATTAGATAATATACCCGATCAGCACCATGATAAATCAACTCTTCTGCTTTAATCTCAGCTGGACCTAAAAGGGCTGCTGATACTGTAGTCTGCAGTTGATCAGCAAGTTCACGTGCTTTATTCAGAAGTTCATAGCTTATTGGCTGAATTATACCATCTATTTGTTCAGCAAATATCAATACCCCATTATAATCAGCTTTAGCCATCTTCTCCACCTCCAATAATACGCTTTTCCTTACACATACTTACTATCTCCTGTAATCCCTGAGAAATTTGCTCATCACGCCATGCTTTCCCTTCACGAATATTAGATTTAGGAACTACTATTTTCTTTACTCGAGTAGGAGAACCCTTTATTCCAATTAAATCACTATCCAATTCTTCTTTAAGTTTATCATAATCCCATTCTTCAATCTCAGCTTTTCTGGAACGCATTTTATCTTTAAAAGATGGTAAACGAGGTGTATTTATATCTTTAGTTACGGTAATTAAAGCTGGGAAGGATACTTTCTTTTTATAAGTAGCATTCCATACATTACAGGCTATTTCCAATTCATCTTCATTTATCTCACAAAGTTCGCTCACATAAGATACATGTGGTACTAAGAGAAACTCTGCTGTTTGTGGACCAACCTGTGCTGTATCACCGTCAACAGTCATTTCACCTGCAATCACCAAATCATAATCCTCGATCTTTTTAATAGCTGCTGCAAGAATTGTAGAAGTAGCTACTGTATCAGAACCAGCAAACTTCTTATCACTAAGCAAAATCCCTTCATCTGCACCTCTTGAAACAGCCTCTCTAAGTACATCTTCTGCCCTTTTAGGACCCATGGTTAAGGCTGTTACTTTAGCCCCGATTTCTTCCTTAATCTTCACCGCAGTTTCTAAAGCATTAAGGTCAAAGGGGTTTATTTCTACCCCGGCAGATTTTCTATTTATAACACCTTTTTCAGTATCAAACTTTACCTTTTCCATCTCCGGAACCTGTTTTACAAGTACAATAATATGCAAAAAAACTACCTCCTTTTGCTAAAACAATTTTCTATCTAAATCTAATATTAAGGTTAGTCGTTACAGTTAAAAGCTTAAAAACTCTACACTGTAAGAACTAACCCTAGTATAATTATATCAATTAATAAAATTATCAATTCTAGTTTATTGTATTTTACTCTTTATCATCTTATAAAATACAGGAATAATTATCATAGGTATGCCTAAATAACCTAGTAAGTTATAACCTCTAGCAACTAAAGGAATCAAGCCAAAGAGAGCTATAGACCAAGTTAAAAGTACAAAGCCTAAAGAAACTATAATAGAGCGATTTCTTTCATCACTAGCTTCACCAGGCCACCAGGAAACTATCCTCTTTACTCCACCAAATACGAAATTTACACCAGTCGATATTACACCTAAAATAATTAAGACAGAAATCAATCCTTCAGCAAAAGAACCACCTATACCCTGGTTTACTACAGTAAGAGTTGGTACAGGTATTTCCAATATATCTGGATAATGAGCAAAAACCGTAAAAGCAGCTAATGTTAATAAAGCGCCATTAACTATAAATCCAGTAATTGCTGCCTTTTTTGCATCTTCTCTAGTTTTCAAAGCATCTGCAACAGCTATATAGGCACCAATGGCAAGTGATTGAAAACTTGCATATAATAACATTCTCCATAATGCTGGCCAGAATTGAGCTTCCCCTGTACGAGTATTTATTACTTCTATTACCTGAGGAAAACTAGCAATTGCATTTACTCCATATACAATAGCTACACCAACAATTAATAATACTGCAACAAAAACAGCTACTCTTCTTACTATGTTTGCACCAAATATAGTAAGAATAAAAATAATTGAAGCTATAATTATAGTATTAAGAATATATGGTGTTCCAATAGCTGTGGCAATAGTATCTCCACCTGTAGCAAAAGCAACAGCTGTAGCGATACACATAGTCATTACAAATATTATTTCATACATATTTGAAAAAATCTTTTCATATGGCTTATAAAACTCATTCGTCCAACTACGATAATCATAAGTATTATTTACTACACTAAAATCCCAAACATAATAAAAAACAAGAGCATTAATACCCATTGCTATAATAGGGGTAAAAATCGAATACCATCCATATTGAACAAAAAATTCAGCAACCTGCCGTCCTGAAGCAAAGCCACCTCCAAAATGAGTAGTAAACCAAACAAAGGCAACAGCAAAATAAGCAGGAAACAAAGACTTCTTTTTCATAATTTTATACACTCCTTTTTCTTCTAGATACTCCATACTTTATAATTAGAGTTACATTTTATTATAATGCATAAGACTATGAAATTCAACAGAAAATTATAAAAACTATGATATTATTAGAAAATTCAACATTAAAAAAGAGCCTTTTAAGGCTCTTAAGCTAGATCTCTATTCTTTGATAATTTAAACAAAACTGCAATTAAAGGCTTATACAACAATAATACAATAATGAAGTTAGAAAAACCATGTATAATATCAAAGGGTATCCCTCTAATCCAATAAGCTATCCCATAAGCTATCCCATAAAAAAAAGATTCTACTACAGCAAAAAAGAATCCAAAAAACAGACCAAATAGTGAAGCTATAGTAGCATAAAAATATTCATTTCTAATCTTCTTTTTACACAAGCTAACTATAAGAATCAGCAATGGCCAAATAAGATAATATCCTAGCAACCATGTTTGAAAACCATAGATAAAAATTTCTATACTTGAAAAAATTATAGATGCTAAGAGAGTATATTTCCAGCCAAAAGAAACAGTGTAAACAATCAATAATAAAGTAACTATCTCTACATTAGGAATAAAGCTTAAAGATAACTTTCCAGCTGTAATGGTAGCTGCCAGCATTCCTACCAGAGCAATATCTCTTGCCTTCATATTACCACGTTGCTAGTTCTATTTTTATTTGATCTTCATCATTTAAGACAAGTTCTTCTACCCCATATTGAGCACTCTCGCCATTGACTTCAATATGAAAAAATTCCTGTCTATCAGCTACAGCTTCATAATTCATGACACCTATAAGCATTACTCCAAAAGCAGATTCTTCAAAAATAATACCCATTTCATCTTCATTTTCCTTTAATAATTCATATAGAAATTGATGATCTGTATGATAGCTAAATTCTTCAGCAATTTCTTGACTTTCTATAAGTACTTCAATATTCACTTCCTTCATACCCTCAACGCCTGTAGGAGCTAAAAATTTATTATAGCTGTAAAAAAGCGTTACTGCCAAGATAAGAACAACAGCAATAGTCAATATTTTCTTTTTCATAATAATCTCACCCTTCAATTTAATTTTTTAAATATCCTGTCCTTTTAAATATCTTGTCCGTTACTTCTAATAGAACAAGCACTCTCAAAATGCAAGAGAAATTATTATACAATAACAGTTCTCTCCACATTAAAAAACCCTTTCCATAGATCAATAGAAAGGGTATAGTTCTGCTTATGTAAGTACTCTGGCAACTTACTTATAGATCAAATAAGCATCTCTACACACCCCCCATAACCCGTGAAGTTAACGGTGTTTCAGTACAGGCAGGTCTTCCGGCTTAGTCCTTTTAGAAATTTTCACCTTCCCAGTTTCCCAGTGGTATATTGAAAATTCCTTTGACTTTACGGCGGCGGGACCGCACAGGTTTTTCACCTGTTTCCCTATTAATTCATTTTATTATAAACAAAATGAAACCCATACTTAATATTTAATTTTCTAATATATCTATCATAATATAAAAAATTATCTTTTACAAGTAAAAATTTCGAAAATCACTTATTTTAGCATTTAAGCTTTTAGCGTATACTTAATCCTATATATGTTCTCTTATTCTATCTCTATTACAGTTATAGGATGTTTAGCTGGATTCCTTATTAATATCCTATCTGTAGTTATAGGCCTTTCAAAGGTAACTCTATCCCAGCTTCTTCTTGCAGAATAAATTCTAACCCATCTATTATTTTCCCAAAAATACAAATAAAAATTAGGACTATTATCACTAGAATGAACTGTTATTGTATTTAATGAGTCAGATGAAATATTAGAAAAATCACTAATTTTTGCTTCTTCAATACTATAATTTGATTCTCCATAATTAATATGTTCAATTTTAACCTTATCTGGGTTTGCAATAATTTTTCCCTGAATAGTTACACCTTGATCAATCCTAATATTTGCTGATGGTGCTTGAATTCCACCTGATAAGCCATCAAAACGGCTACCACCAGTAATTCTTATCTTATTTCCACCACTAATAATTGTAGATCTAACATTAGCACCGTTTGTTATTTCTAGATTTCCGGTCTTTGTGTAAATTTGCTGACAAGTAATAAAACCATTTCTTATATTGATATCTCCTCTTTCAGCATATATATTGCCATTGATTCTGGCACCTCCATCAATAAGTACCTCGCGACCACTTGTATATAGATTGCCTGAGAATTTATAATTATTATTTTCTACACCGCCATGCAATCTTACTCGATTGCCACTATGGTATAAGTCCAATTCGTCACCGTTTCCACTTGAATTTATACTACTACTTCCTTCAAGGTTTATATCACTTTCTACAAATAAGTATACTTTTCCATTACCTCTTATTGTTATCTTCCCATTTGATCCCATGTTTAATTCTCTTACTCTAATAAACCTGTTTCCAAAACGAGTATCTATTATTAATTCTGTTTTAATAGTTAACTTGTTATATCTAATATTTTCACCTATTACCACAGGAGTTGACCAGTTCTCAATTCTGGCATTACCTCTATTCCTCAAATTTGATGGCAAGGATCTAAATTCAGGAAAGCTTGGCATTTGAAAACTTTCTTTAGGTAAAGAACTATCTATATAAGGTAATCCTAAAGTTAATTCTACATCCCAATTATCACTTATTGGGAAAAAGCTTGCCTCTAAGTCAAAATCACCTTGCACTACTATTGCTGATGCCAAAGCTACTGTTGAAGTAAAAACAAATAGCAGCAAGGTTAAAATCAAACATAAAAGTAAAGTATTAAAAATCTTATTCTCTTTTTTCATAATAATTCCTCCCATTTAAATCTATTTATATTATAATTATTGCTTTATGATAATTATATCATTATATTTGATTATTTTCCATAATTTATATTTTAATTTTCTATTTAGCTGGCTTGATAATAAAAATTTAATCATATATAATATATAGAGTTTGCAAGTATATTACTTATATCAGTCAATGTAATAGTAAATTAATTCAAGTAGCCTTAAAAAGAAATGAGATGATCAAGATTAAATTTAAGACTTTTTACTTATTCTATTATATGTATATTGCAGCGATTACTTATCTAAATTTATATTTAAACCAGATAGGTATATCTAATACTCAATTAGGTTCAATGATTTCTATTTCCAGAGGCCTAGCTATCTTTATTCTACCTCTTTGGGGAATTCTTGCTGATTACTTTGGTGCTAACAAAAAGGTATTATTAATTACTCTTATCGGTACTCTTATTTTTATTATTTCCTTTTTATCTACAGAAATATTTATTCTGGTATTTATTATTTATGTCTGTTACAATTTATTTCAAACACCTATTATGTCTCTATCTGATGCCCTTTTACTTGGGCATCTAAAAGAAAAATCAGCTCTTTACGGTCGCTATAGAGTCTGGGGTTCTATTGGGTATATGTTAGGGGTAACCCCTTTTGGCTTTATTATAGAGAATACTCAAACACGAATTCTATTTTTCCTGGCAGCTATTGTACTTCTACTAACATTTATATCTGCGACAAAATTACCAGAAGCCAATAGGAGTCTTAAAGTAAGTAGTTTAGCTGACTTCAAAATACTTTTAAAAAATAAAGAACTACTTTTCTTTCTTGTTTTTGTTTTCTTAATTGAAGCACCATTAGCAGCAAACTTTATCTTCTTTCCAATCTTCTTTGCAGAACAAGGTGGTGGAGAAACATTATTAGGTCTAGCTATGTTTTTAGCTGCAGCTAGTGAATTAATCGTTTTCCAGAAATCAGATGTCTTTTTTGATAAATTCAAATTGAAAACAATTTTATTAATATCATCTTTAGCATTTACATTACGCTGGCTTTTAATTGCAGCCTTCCCAGTACCAAGTATCTTGATGTTGTCACAATTACTACACAGCCTTACATTTGCTTTATTCCATGTAACTGCAGTTAATTTCATTTCCAGAATTGCAGGAGAGGAATTTAGGGCAACAGGACAAAATCTATATGCCTCAACCCTAAGTATTGCAACAGTTGTCAGTAGTGTTCTTGGAGGGATGATATATGATCAACTAGGTGGTGCCAGTATGTATTTTATCGGAAGTATATTATCTTTAATAACTGGCTTAGCTTATTATTATAAATTAAATAAAGATCAGAAAGAAATATCCCAGGGTGTAAACGTTTAAATTATAAACAATATAGAACCCTGTAATCTAAGAAACCCTGTAATCTAAGAAATTATAATAAGTACTTTTTAAATATGCTCTTGAGTGCCTACTCTTGAGCATATTTTTATCTATCAATTATTATTATTTTAAAGCTTGACAAGTTAATAAGTTTTATTTATAATAATAGTTAGTTTAGCTTAACTAATATTATAAGATAGATATAATAAACTAACATAATTGGAAGGTGCATATTATGGATACTTGTAAATCCTTAGTTAAAGTTGTGGAGAAATTATCTACAATGATGGGAGAGTTTGAAGACAAAGCTTTAAATAGCGATGAATTGTCAGACCTTAGTATGAAGCAACTTCACTATCTTGATGTGATAAAAAAACTTTCAGGACCTGCTTTTACAGATCTAGCAAGAGAAATGAGTGTCAGTAAACCTACTGTAACTTTAGCAGTTAACAAACTTATCAAGCAGGGTTATGTAAAAAAAGAACAATCAGCAAAAGACCGCAGAGTATATCATCTCCTCTTAACTGATAAGGGAAAGAAATTAGTAAAAATTCATGATAAAGCTCACAAAGATTTTGCTAGCCTCATTTCTAGTAAAGTAAATAAAAGAGAACTTGAACAATTAGTAGAGATACTACATAAAGTTGTTGATTAAGAAAATAATATTTATCATAGTTAGTTATGTCAAACTAATTATTTTCGCATATACTATTTTAGAATTATCTAATTATTATATTATCCAAATTATTATAAGGGGTTGTTTTTTGTGCTTACAGAAAAAGAAAGATATAATTCTAGTAAAAAAGTAAGTTTCATAAGTCTTTTAATTAATATTTTCTTGGCCTTTATAAAGATATTAGTAGGTTTTACTTTTGCTAGTAAAGCTTTAATTGCAGATGGCTTACATTCTGCATCTGATATAGCATCTACTCTTGTAATTCTTATTAGTATTAAATTTTCTCATTCACCTGCTGATAAGAAACATCCCTATGGTCATGGTAAGGCAGAAGCTATAGGAACTACTATATTAGGTTTGTTGTTGTTTTTCACAGGGCTGGCTATTATAAGAGATACAGCTATTAGTCTCTATAGCGGAGAAATTTCTGTTCCTGGTAGGGCAGCAATCTGGATCGCTCTGATATCTATTCTAGCAAAAGAAGGACTATATCGCTATACAGTCAGAATTGGTAAAAAGATCAAAAGCAAAGGTCTTATTGCAGATGCTCATCACCATCGTTCTGACGCCTTTTCTTCTATTGCTGCTTTAATAGGTGTAACAGGTGCTCGACTTGGTGTCCCTATTCTTGATCCTTTAGCAGCTTTAATTGTTGCTATCTTCATCGCTAAGATAGGTGTTAAAGTAATAATAGAAGCAGTTAATGAATTAATGGATGGAGTTGTAGATGAAAGTAAAATAGATGATTATAAGAAAATAGTCCGTGCAGTGCACGGAGTTAAAGATGTAGGAGATATTAAATTAAGGCTATATGGTCACAAGATTTTAGTTGACCTGACATTAGCAGTAGATCAAAATCTTACTGTTGCTAAAGGTCATCAAGTGGCAGCTAAAGTAAGCACTGAATTGAAAGAACAAGATGCAAGTATTAAAGACGTATTAATTCATGTAGATCCCTGGGAAAGCAAAGAATTATAAGAATTATTCTAATACAGCTTTAGCTGCTTTTCTTTGCAGAAAGATATACTTCAAATTTTTTATTAGAGCTAATCCAGATAGGCAAACCTAAAAGGACATTATCACTACTCACACTCATTTTACCACTTATAGAAATTGGTGTGCTGATATTAATATTGTTATTGACTTCGCTATAAAATGTAGCAGCATTACCCATAATCATATTACAAAATTCAGATACTGCACTCTTTGACATTTCATCAATTTCATTTATTTCCATGCCCATCATTGCACCTGCAATTTGTTTGATAATATCATCCTGAAATGAAAGAATGCATTGACCATTTAAATCACCGGTTATACCTACACTAATAAGCAAACTATCAAATTCCTTTAATTTTTCTGGGACAAAAAGATTACCCTTTTTCAATTCATTGGAGAAAAAACTATTACCTACTGACATTACTGCTTGAACTATTGGATTAATATATTCTGCTTTCAAAAAGACACCCTCTCTTTTTTGATTATAAGTACAAAAAAATCTATAACACAAAGCTATAGATTACTAATTTCTAGCAACCTGGCAATCATAGATATACTTATCCTTAGACCCATAGCTTTGCGTCCTTATTTTTCAATAAGTTTGCCTATTCTATTTTTTATAGTGCGATTGTACTATATATATTTATACGCGAATGTCTAATTTCCTCTTTTTTTGTCGTATAATGGTTCGATTGTACTATTGGTGAATTTTAGAACGCAAAAGATGTTGAGATTCCTATTGCTTTTTCTAATTTATGGTGTTATGGGGTAGATTCAATCCTTCTTCTGCTGGATTATCAGTTATATCAAGAGGAAAGGAAAATATCTGAGATGAAAATTAAAAAGTTTCAATCCTTCTTCTGCTGGATTATCAGTTATATCTCGATATCCCACCTGGCCTTTATTCCTCTAACCAGGTTTCAATCCTTCTTCTGCTGGATTATCAGTTATATCCATCTTTTTCTACAATTTCTTCAAGTGTTAACCAATGTTTCAATCCTTCTTCTGCTGGATTATCAGTTATATCTTAAGAAGGTGGTCGAATGAGTTTTGAAATTAAGTGGTTTCAATCCTTCTTCTGCTGGATTATCAGTTATATCTTTTTACACTTATCAAGCCTTCTGCCTGTAATGAAAAGTTTCAATCCTTCTTCTGCTGGATTATCAGTTATATCTATTTTTATCATTTATCTTACTAGCCGGGTCGTCATGTTTCAATCCTTCTTCTGCTGGATTATCAGTTATATCCATATCGTTAACCTGAATAATTCATAACATGAATCCTTAATCATGTTAAAGCTTGCAATTTC